>CAZSPO010000150.1:0-8639 GCA_964608775.1 uncultured Chthoniobacterales bacterium
ACCGACCGTGAAGCCGTGCGGATCTTGGCGGAAATGGATCGCGACATCGATCTGATCATTCCGCGGGGGGGGCATGCATTGATCGAGACCGTCGTCGCCCACGCTCGGATGCCGGTGATCAAGCATTACCACGGGGTTTGCCATGTATTTGTGGAAGAAACGGCGGACCTCGATATGGCGGTGGCGGTGGCGGTGAACGCGAAGTGCCATCGCCCTGGAGTTTGCAATGCGATGGAAACCTTATTGGTCCAGCAAAGCATCGCGGCCCGCTTTCTTCCCTTTCTACAAGCGGCTCTATCAGAACATCAGGTGGAAATGCGTGGGGACGCCACCGTGCAAGCGATTCTCGGAGAGCAAGTGGTGCCCGCTACCGAGGCGGATTGGACGGCGGAATATCTCGATTTGATCTTGGCGATCCGGGTGGTGCCGGATTTCGAGGCCGCGGTCGCGCACATCAATCGTTATGGTTCGCATCATAGCGACGCGATCGTCACGGAAAGCCCGGTCCTGGCAGAGCGTTTCTTGCAGGAGATCGATTCGGCGACGGTTTATTGGAACGCTTCCACCCGATTTACCGACGGGGGAGAATTCGGGTTTGGTGCCGAGATTGGGATCAGCACCGATAAGCTTCATGCCCGGGGGCCAATGGGGCTCGACGAGTTGACCACTTACAAATACCAGATTCGTGGACACGGCGAGATTCGGCGATGACCGGGCAATCCGCTACAGGACCACAATAGACGCGAGAAGATCTAGACGCGAGAAAACCCGTTTTGCCGATCGGCCAAACGGGTTTCCTCCGTTGCGGGGGGGAAAGGGGTTCGAAGAATCAGATCTTCGTTTTCAAATCCTTGCCGACAACGAACCGGACGGTTTTCGATTTTTTAATTTTGATCTTTTCACCGGTCTTCGGGTTCACCCCGATTCGGGCTTTTCGCTCGGACACTTTGAAGGTGCCGAATCCGATCAATTGTACGGCTTTGTCCTTTTTGAGACCGGCTTTTATGCCATCCAGCACGGCCTTGAGGGCTTCCTCGGCGTGCGTTTTGCTGGTTTCTTCTGCACCGAGAGCCTTTTGAATGGAAAGGACGAGTTCAGCTTTATTCATGCGAATGCTTGGTTTAGTAAAAATTAAGGTTAAGGTTTTCTCCGTGAGGGCCACAAGATCGCGTGATGCGATCTGAACCCCCTCGAATTGAACGCGGTGTTTGTCAGAAATTATTCACAATGTCAACGGGTTTTATGAAAGCAGCCAAAATACCATCCTCCTTATTCCACTTCTCCCACCCTTTTCGCGCCCTCGCTTTGGCGGTCGGCGTGACTTACTTTGCCCAAGGTCTGGCGGCCCAGGAACCTGCGCCTCCTACCGAAGCGCCCGCTGTCGAGACCGCCCCCTCGGCCGGGGCGAACGTAGCCGGTCTTCAGTTTCCGCTTCCGGACGGTTGGCAATCCGTGCCGCCTGCCAGTCAAATGCGAGCGGCCCAATGGGAAATCCGGGAAGGCGAAAACTCAGCCGAGGTGGTCTTTTTCTTTTTCGGCAAAGATCAGGGCGGATCAGTCGAGGCAAATCTCGCCCGTTGGATCGGTCAGTTCCGCGAACCAGCCGAGCAGCTCAATGCCCAGCGCGCCGAACTGCAAGGGGCCCGCGGCAAAATCCATCTCATCCAAGCCGTCGGCACCTTCAATGCCAGTATGCCCGGCCAAGCACTCCCGGATCAGCCGGAAACCAAACTCATCGGAGCGGTCGTCGAAGGAGCGGAAGGCAATGTGTTTGTAAAATTCACCGGACCTGCTGCCCTGGTAAACACCCACGAGAAAGCCTTTCTCTCGATGCTTGGCAGCGCGGCGGGTGTGCCGACCGATCAACCCTGAGTCGGAGCTGTCATGCGGGCGGACCGGCTTTTTGCCGTGACCCGGGATCCCGGGTTTCTCTGGAAAAGCAGCCTTGTCTTGTTTAGCCACGCCTTTTTGCTGGCCTGCCTGTTGCAGTGGGGGGCCGCCGCCTGGGCCCCGGCTTACAAGCGGTTTCTGCTGGCCGACGAGGCGGGGGAACGCCACCGGGCTCCTGCCTTGGCCGCGAAGGTCCTGGCCACAAGCGACCTGACCCAGGCCCTCGATGTGGTGATGCGTCTGGCTGATTTCGCCTCCCAACGCCCCGATGTGGGCGGTCACGAGCCTGTCAACACGCGATTTATCGAAGGGGCCATCGCCAACCGTTCCCGGGGCGAGAGGGCCATTCTGCTGGCAGCCTGGCAAAGCGCGCTCTCCGAAGAAGGAGTGGTCGGCACACCGATTAGCCAGTTGGCTGACGACCCCGACCCGCCTCAGGGAGCGGCCTATTCAGCGGGGTTCGTAGCGGTCCGCCTGTTTGATCTCAACGAAGCAGAAGCCTGGTTTGCAAAGGAACAGTCCCCCCCATACGCCGCGCTGGCTCGCGCCGCAGAGTTGCGGTTGGTGGCTGACCGCAGGAAATCAGTCGAGCTAGAAGCCCTCCTTGCCCGACCGGATTACTATGCGGCTGCCCCGCTTGATTTGCGCCTGCAATATGATGTCAACCAAACCGCCTGGGGCGCGGCACTGGCGACGGCTTGGTTGGCCAGTTGGCGGGGGCATTCCTGGCAAGCCTGGGCCATTAGCCTTCTGGCAGCAGGGGTCTGGGGCGGGCTGGCTTTGCGGTTGGCCAATGTGTCGCGCTTGCGCGACCCTCGACTCGCTTGGGCTGCTGCCGCTTTTGTGGCCGGGATCGGCTCGGCGGTTGTGACGTTGATCTTTGTTTACTGGCAGGAAACCCGCTTCGGGTTGCGGCTGGATGGATCGTTGGCAGGGGATTTTCTCTATTTTTTTGCCGGAGTCGCCCTGCGTGAGGAAGCCTTGAAGCTGCTGGCCGTGGCTCCCCTGCTTTGGTTCCTCCGAGGCGATGCCGACGACCGGCGAGTGCTGCTCCTGGGCGGTATGGCGGGTCTTGGATTCGCAGTCACAGAAAATGTCACCTACGTCGATGCCTCCACAGCAGGCACCGGATTCAGCCGATTTCTGTCAGCCAACTTCTTGCATCTCGCTACCACCGCTCTTTCCGCACAAGGATTCGTGACCTGGCTCCGGCATCCTGCACGCGGCTTTGACCACTTTCTTTTTCGGTTCACAGCGGTGGTGTTGGTGCATGGCGGCTACAACTTGGTAATCAGTCAAGCGGCCCTCGGGGAATACGCTGTGTTCAGCCTCATCCTCCTCGGCATCCTGGCTTATTGGTATTTCCACGAAGTTCGGCTGGCTCGGGTGGTGGAGCGGATAACGATCGCGTTGTCGGCCTTTTTTGTGCTCGGGATGGCCAGTTTATTGGCGATGGGCTACGTCCTGTGCGCGTGGGATTATGGATTGCTGGCTGCGTTTCGGATCATGTTGCAGGCGTTTCTCGGCACCGGGCTGCTCCTTTTTCTCTTTTTGCGGGAATTTGAGCGTGTTTAATCGAGGCTGGTCTTTCCGGGGGAAAAACGCGAAGCCAGCCAGCAGGAAATTTTCGTTCTGAGGCATCTGCGAAGATCGCTCAGGCAATCGGTCGGCGTCCGGGTATGGGTTGACAAGGCTTTCAACGTTGCTACTATCCGCCCGATTCGGTTCAGCCGCACGCCCAATGAGATTTCCGCTCGCCCTTACCCAAAAGATCGCTGCCTACCTCGTAGGTAACAAAATCAAACAAAAGAAAAAATTCGCCACGGTCTTGCAGTTGGAACCGTTGCATACCTGCAACCTCACCTGCACGGGTTGCGGTCGCATTCGGGAGTATTCGACTTCGATGAAAGATGTCATGCCCCTGGAAGATTGCCTGGGTGCAGCCGACGAATGCGGAGCCCCGATGATTTCCATTTGCGGCGGTGAACCGCTTATATATCCAGAGATTGAAGCCCTTGTCGCCGGTTTGTTGGAGCGGAAACGGATCGTTTACATCTGCACGAACGGGATGTTTATGCGGCGAAAGATGCGGGAATACCTCGCGAAGCTGATGCTGCGTCGGTCGGATTTGGTGGAAGATTATTTGATCGACCTGCTTGAACAAGGGTTGGTTTCTGAAAAGGAAGCGGCGGACATTCGCAAAGGACCCAAAGATCCAAAGAAAGCGGTCATCGAACCGACCCAATGGATGTATTGGAATGTGCATCTCGACGGATTGGAGAAAATTCACGATCTCATCGTGGAAAGAGAAGGGGTCTTCAAAGAGTGCGTGCTCGCCATGCGGATGGCCAAAATTTTAGGCTACCAAGTGGCGACCAATACCACGGTCTACAAAGAGACCGACATGGATGAGTTGGAAAAAATGTATGACTATCTTTCCGACCTTGGGGTCGATGGTCATACGATTTCACCGGGATACGACTACGACGCCGCCAAGCAGGACATGATCAAACGGCTGAAACTTCGCCCGGAAGATTTTTTCCTGACCCGGGCAATGACCCGCGAAAAATTCAAGCGGATCGCCAAGTGGTGCAAGGATTACAACTTTTTTGGTACCCCCATTTACTTCGAATTTCTGGCGGGCAAACGGAATTTACAATGCTCCGCCTGGGCAATCCCGACGCGCAACATCAGCGGGTGGAAAGCTCCCTGTTATGTCATGTCGGATTACCTCAACACCCCAGGGCATTACCCCACTTACGCGGAGTTGTTGGAGAAGGTCGATTGGAGTAAATACGGCTACGACGGCGATCAGGCCCGCGATCCCCGTTGCGAAAATTGCATGATGCATTGCGGCTTTGAGCCCAGCGCGATGCTCGGTCTGGATGCGCAACCTGGGGACATGCTCAAAAATGTCACCTACAACTTCGGCCCCCGCCCCAAACGTTCCGGCCGCGGGAGTGAGGTGGTGGTTTTCAATGGAGTGACCTCCGGCAACGGCCATCTGACAGGGGCCAAAGCGGAACCGGTCGCCACCGAAAAAGTGGGCTGACCGGGCGATGAAAGGTATGCACTCCGTCGCGACTGCCGACTTATCCGCAGCAAACGTCATCCCGCTCCCCACCAAAGCCCTGCTTGAGGTGGCCAATGTGCAGGGGGCCGAACTGGAGCAGGCCATCGGGCGCTCGCGCGATTATCTCCTGAGCATTCAAAAAGAGGACGGCCATTGGGTGGGCGAACTACTCGTCGATAGCACCCTCTGTTCGGACTACGTGCTCTACATGCATTGGGATGACCAAGTCGATCCCGTCCGCCAACAGCAGTGCATCGACCACATCCGGCACCGGCAGCTTCCCGATGGCGGCTGGCCAATCTACCATGGTGGCCCCAGCGAAATCAACGCCTCGGTCAAAGCTTACTTCGCTCTCAAACTAGCCGGGCATTCCCCCAAAGCCCCCTGGATGCAAGAAGCCCGGGCCAATATTCTCCGGCTCGGCGGTATTCCAAGGATGAATACTTACGGCAAGCTCTACCTCGCTTTGCTCGGCCAATTTCCGTGGAAATATCTGCCGATCATTCCGGTGGAACTCCTCCTCCTGCCGCACTGGCTCTATTTCAACATCTATGAAATGTCGTCGTGGAGCCGGGCCATGCTGATCCCGCTCTCGATCATCAATCATTACAAACCGACCCGGCAGCTCCCCGAACATCTGCAGCTGCATGAGCTCTATCCCTACGGCACCGAAGGGATGGATTTTTCGCCCGACCGCGACCCGCAATTTTTCACATGGCGCAACTTTTTCCTTCGCTGGGATAGTGTGCTGAAGTTTGTCGATTCCCTGCCGGTGCGCCCTTTCCGAAAAAAAGCGTTGGAAATCGCCGAGTCGTGGATGACGGAGCGAATGGGGGAAGGTTCCGACGGTTTGGGAGCGATTTTCCCGGCCATGCTCAACTCGATTATCGCGTTGAAAGCGCTCGGCTATCCGACGGACCATCCGCTTTACTGCAAAGCCGTGTCGGATTTTGAAGGGTTGTTCGTTGAAGATCCAGAGGATTTCCGGATTCAACCCTGCCTCTCCCCGGTCTGGGATACAGCCATTAATCTCTGCGCCTTGGGGGAAGCCGGGGTGCCTGCCGATCATCCTGCCATGCGGCGCGCCGCCGATTGGTTGGCGGAGAAGGAGGTGAGGATTCGCGGGGATTGGTGCCACAAAAACCCGCATCCCGTCGGGAGCGGCTGGGCTTTCGAATATCATAACGTCTACTACCCCGATACCGATGACACCAGCATGGTCCTCATGGGGCTCCGCCTCGTCAAACCGGAGAATCCCGAGAATTACCGAGACATGTGCGAACGCGCCCTCGGCTGGCTGCTGAGTTTTCAGTGCCAGGACGGGGGGTGGGCCGCGTTTGATCGGGATGTCATGATGTCCTGGTTGGAAGATGTGCCTTTTGCGGATCACAACGCCATTCTCGATCCGACCTGCTCGGATCTAACCGCTCGCACGCTGGAATTGCTCGGTTACATCGGTTATGATCGGCAAGCCCCCCTCGTCCGCCTGGGCATTCAGTTTCTCCAAGAGACCCAGGAAGATGATGGCTCCTGGTATGGCCGTTGGGGCGTGAACTACATCTACGGCACCTGGCAAGTTCTCCGGGGCGTGCGCAGTATCGGAGAAAATATGCAGCAGGATTGGATTCTGCGGGGGCGCGACTGGCTTGAATCGTGTCAAAACGAAGATGGGGGCTGGGGCGAAACCTGCGCCTCCTACGAGCATCCCTCTCTGAAAGGTTCAGGTCCTTCCACCGCCTCTCAGACCGCTTGGGCTGTCATGGGGCTGATCGCCTGCGGCGACCTCTCGCGGCCCTCAGTGCAAGCCGGGATTCGATACCTCATCGGCACCCAAAATGACGACGGTTCCTGGACCGAACCAGAAACCACCGGCACCGGCTTTCCTGCCGTGTTCTACCTTCGCTACGACATGTATCGGAATAACTGGCCGCTGCTCGCCCTGGCCACTTACAAAAATTATGCCGAAGAGTTGTATCATCAGAAATCCCATTTCCGCGTCCGCTGATAAATGGATTGATTCCGAGCCCCTCCCCTACTTCCACCCATCTGAATCCCCCTCCGCTTTCGTAACAAACTTGGAGACCACTTTCTGTCGTCTCCGGAATCAAAGAAAAACCCGAAACCGTCCCGTCTAAATCCCATGGCTTATACCCTTCCCACTCTTCCCTACGCGCCCGACGCGTTGCAACCTCACATTGATGCCCGCACGATGGAGATCCATCATGGCAAACATCACAATACCTACATCACCAATCTCAATAAAGCGCTCGAAGGGCACGACGCCCTCGCTGCCCTTCCGGTTGAAGCTTTGATCGCCGATCTTTCCGCTGTGCCAGAAGGCATTCGGACCGCTGTCCGCAACAACGGGGGGGGCCACGCGAATCATTCCCTTTTCTGGGAAATCATGGGGCCAAACGCCGGCGGGGCTCCGACCGGGAAACTCGCTGATGCTATCCACTCAACCTTCGGTAGCTTCGATGCGTTTAAAGAAAAGTTCGCCGCCGCTGGCACCACCCGGTTCGGCAGCGGTTGGGCCTGGCTCTGCCTGAAGGCGGACAAGTCACTCTGTGTGTGCAGCACCCCCAATCAAGACACCCCGCTCATGCAAGGCGTCGCCGAATGTCCCGGCACCCCGCTCCTCGGCCTGGATGTCTGGGAACACGCCTACTACCTCCACTATCAAAATCGGCGGCCTGATTACATCGCCGCGTTCTGGAACGTCGTCGACTGGAATAAAGTCGGCTCTCGCTACGAAGCCGCTCTCGCCTGATTGCCGCTATCCATTGTCATCGCGCGAAAAGGGACGCCTGCGGAGGCGTCCCTTTTCCTTGCCTTGCACCCAGTCCTTGTTCCGCCTATTTTAAATTCCTTCGCCAATGCGCCTGTAGCTCAGGGGATAGAGCACCGGTCTTCTAAACCGATGGTCGTTGGTTCGAATCCAACCAGGCGCGGCGAATCTCTGCGCACCGAATCTCTCATCGGTCACTGCTGGCTCGTCCGTTCGGGAACGCCCGCTAACAAGGTGGCCACCAAGAAAAAGGAGCCGGTCGCCAGAGTAGGGTGCCCCGACGCTTTCGCGGTTTCCAAGGCCATCCTCGGGTCAGGGTGCACCTCGACCGTCAGGCGACCTCCCGATTTTTCTGCGATAATGCCCGCCACCACGGCGGGATCGGCAGCGCGTGGGTTGCCGGGAATCGGCAGGCAGGTGACCCGTTCGGTGATCGGGAGCAGGGCCTCTATCATGCCGCCAATGGCCTTATCCTGCATGACGGCGAAGAGCAAATGGCAGCGTTGACCACCGAATAGTTCCCGCCACGTTTCCGTGAGCCGCCGGATCGCAGCCGGGTTGTGCGCCCCATCTAGGACGCAGGTGGGAGTCACTCTCTGAAATCGACCGGGAAGGGTGGCGGCGGCGAGGGCAGCGGTGGTCCGGCTTTCTTCCAAACTAAAACCGGCCTGGGTGCAAGCGGTCACGGCCAGGGCGGCGTTGGTTTGCTGATGGGAACCGGCCAACCCTAGCGTCCGGGGAGGATGGGAGGGCGGGACAAGGGAAAGCGGGGCATTGAGCCGACCTGCGACCTCGGCAATCACCCGGAGCGCCGCCGGATCTTGGTTGGCCGGGGTGCAGATGGGAATGTCCGGTTTGATAATCCCGGCTTTTTCTGCCGCGATCGCC
>CAZSPO010000151.1:0-5581 GCA_964608775.1 uncultured Chthoniobacterales bacterium
TGGTTTGCGTCACCGCTGCGGCGGCGGTTTGGCTGGCCGTTCGTTTCTATTTTCGCCGCCCGCCTGGGCTGCAGGATGGCGAGAGATGATACGGAAGCGGGGCGAGAGCTTGTGAAAAATTTCACAAATTCACTTGCCCGATTTTTTCCGTGGGATTTAGTGAGTTGCGTCGGAAATCAAGTCCTCTAACGGGCAGATGCCGTCCCTTTCTCCATGGCTGAGACCACCACCCACCACCTCGAAGCCCCGGATACCTTGGCACAGGTCTCCCGCGCGGCAGAAACGTTCCGGGATGAACCGACCACCGATCTGGTCGGCGAACGGCAGATTATCAACATGGGGCCCTCCCACCCCGCGACCCACGGGGTGCTCCGGTTGAAGCTGGAGTTGGATGGCGAGATCGTCGTTCACGCCACACCGGACCTCGGCTATTTGCATCGGGGCGACGAAAAAATTGCGGAGAACATGCAATACAACCAGTTCGTGCCCTACACGGACCGGCTCGACTATCTCGCTCCGCTCGCCAACAACGTGGCTTACGCCATGGCGGTGGAAAAGCTGATGGGCTGGGAATTGCCAGCCCGCGGGCAGGCGATCCGGGTGATTTGTTGCGAGCTCGCCCGCATTTCAGCTCACCTGCTTGGTCTCGGCGCTTTCGCCATGGATACGGGGGCTTTTACCGTCTTCCTCTACACCTTCACCGAGCGGGAGAAGATTTATAACCTGACTGAAATGCTGACCGGTGCGCGGTTCACGACTTCTTACACCCGGGTCGGTGGCCAAATTCGGGATCTGCCAGAAGGATTCGTCGAGGCCACCAAGCAATTCTTGAAAGAATGCCTCCCAGCCGTCAACGAAGTCGACAAGCTCTTGTCCCGCAACCGCATTTGGGTCGATCGGACCCGGGATGTGGGAGTGATTTCCCGCGAGGACGCCATTGCATACGGTCTCTCCGGCCCCAACCTTCGCGGTTCAGGGGTCGAGCATGATCTGCGAAAGAAGCATCCCTATCTCGGTTACGAAAACTATGAGTTCGACGTGCCGGTCGGTTCGGTGGGGGATGCTTACGACCGTTACCTGGTCAGGATCGAAGAAATGCGCCAAAGCATTCGCATTCTTGAACAGGTGCTCGCGAAATTACCGAGTGGCCCCGTGAATATCGTCGATGGCAAAAATTGCTTGCCCGACAAGACCAGCGTGATGACGAAAATGGAAGAGCTCATTCACCATTTCATCGTGACCACCACCGGCATCGACGCCCCGCCGGGAGAAGTCTATTTCGGCGCGGAAAATCCCAAGGGGGAACTCGGCTTCTACATCTGCAGCAAGGGGGGCGGTGTCCCTTATCGTCTCAAAATTCGCGCCCCTTCTTTCGTCAATCTGAGCATCCTACCCAAAGTCCTCCCAGGAGCCATGCTCAGCGATGTGGTGGCCATCTTGGGTAGCCTCGATTTTGTGATGGGCGAATGCGACCGTTGATGCCACATGCCGCTCTATCTTCCCCAGTTTTGCGTCACCTGCTTCCTCGCTTTCTGGCTCTCCGGATGCGGCAGCAGCCATCGCATCACCCAGGAAAATTACGACCGACTCAAAACCGGCATGACCTCTGCGGAAGTGGAAGCCGTACTCGGGAAACCCGATGAAATTAAATCGGCCGACATCCCGCTCGTCGCCACCGCCTCCCATCTCTACGAGAACGGCGGCAACCGGATCGTGCTGACTTTTTACAATGACAAACTGGTGACGAAAGAAGCCAATATCCGCCAATGACCATGGACGTCCCCGCCGATTTCGAACAACAGACCGACGAGATCATCACCCATTACCCGGTCTCCAAACGCAGTGCCTCGCTCCCTTTACTGCATCTTTGGCAGGAGCGATTTGGGTATATCTCTCCATTTGCCATTGAATGGATTGCCCGGAAGCTCGAGCTCGAACCGATTAACGTCCTGGAGTTGGTGACCTTCTATCCCATGTTCCGGCAAAAACCCGTTGGCAAACTGCACATCCGCGTCTGTCGCACCCTCTCCTGCGCCATGGCAGGTAGCTACGGGTTGATGGATAAACTTTGCGCGCTCACCGGGATCGATCGCCCCGATCATCCCCCTCATGGCGATCCGATCACCGTCAGTCCGGACGGTCGTTGGAGCATCGAATTTGTCGAATGCCTCGCTTCCTGCGGGACCGGGCCAGTGTGCATGGTGAACGACGATTTCTACGAAGCGGTGACTCCAGAAAAGACCGGCGAATTGCTGGCGAATTACGAGGAACAACAATGAGCAGCGTGGCACCTCTCCCCAACCCTCCCCACCCCAAGGAACGACGTCTTCTCTTTGGAAACCTCTCCAAACCAGGCTACACGAACGACCTCGCTTGCTACCTGAAACACGGCGGCTATGAAGACCTGAAAAAGGCCCTCAAAATGCAGCCGTCTGAAATCACCGGCGAAGTCAAAGTCGCGGGGGTGCGCGGGCGTGGAGGAGCCGGGTTCCCCGCTGGAGTCAAGTGGGGATTCATCAGCCCTAAAAACACCAAACCGGTCTATCTCATCTGCAACGCCGACGAATCCGAGCCCGGCACCTTCAAAGATCGCTATCTTATCCACCAAGACCCTCATCAATTGATCGAGGGAATGGTCATCTCCTGCTTTGCCGTCAACGCCCAGCTCGCTTACATCTATATTCGAGGCGAGTTTCCGGAAGGGGCAAAAATTTTGGAGACCGCCCTAGCCGAAGCCCGCGAGAAAGGGTTTCTCGGCAAGAACATTTTGGGGTCGGGATTTGACTGTGAAATCTATGTTCACCGGGGAGCCGGCGCTTACATTTGCGGCGAAGAAACCGGTCTAATCGAGTCGATGGAAGGCAAACGCCCCTACCCGCGCATCAAGCCCCCTTATTTTCCCGCCGCTCTCGGACTCTACATGTGCCCAACGATCGTGAATAACGTCGAGACGCTCTGCCATGTGAAACATATCATTCACATGGGCGGAGCGGAATACGCCAAGCTCGGCAAACCCAATAACACCGGCACCCGAGTCGTCTGCGTGAGCGGCGATGTGATGCGCCCCGGCAACTTTGAGATCGAAGTGGGAGCTATCACCATGGGGGAATTGATCCACGACCTCTGCGGTGGCATGAAACCTGGGCGAAAACTCAAGGCCGTGATTCCCGGCGGCAGCTCTGCAAAAGTGCTCCGCGCCGACGAACGTTACAAGATCAAGGCCAAAGATGCAGAAGGCAACATGGTCGATCAGGAAATCGGGCTTGAAGATATCTCACTCGATTTTGATACCCTCGCGGCGGTCGGTTCCATGGCCGGGTCGGGCGGCGTGATCGTGATGGATGACTCGCGCAACATGGTAGAGACCCTGGCGAACATCAACGAGTTCTACGCGCATGAAAGCTGCGGCCAATGCACCCCGTGCCGGGAAGGATCGCTCTGGATGAAAAAAATCACCGCGCGCATGGCGGCCGGGCTCGGCACGGAGAGCGACACCGACACGTTGAAAAACGTGGCCGACAACATTGCGGGGAAAACCATCTGCGCATTCGGCGAAGCGTGCGCTTGGCCGACCCAGAGTTTTGTCCTGAAATTTCGGGAAGAATTCGAAGCAACGGGGCACCATGCTCCTGATACCGCACAGCATCATGAACCGACCGAGACGGAAGTCGCCCTCGCCGGGGTCGGAGCGCACTAAACCGGATTCATCATCGGGGTTTTCGCCATTTCGCACGACGGCTGATCCCGAAAAGGCTTCAAGCCTCCCGCGCCGTATCACTCTGGATACGGGTAACATCCGGTTAACAGCCTATCGGAAATCGTCCGACTATTGGTTGTTGATGCATTTGCTTTGAGCGACAAAGTGCATGACGCGCCCACAAAATGACCCTAGCATAGAGGAGTCATCATGTTCCCCCCTCCCCCCCCCTTCCCGACGGATTCTCCCCGCTCAACGCGTCCCAACGGCTTCACCATGGTCGAATTGTTGGTGGTTCTCGCCATCATCGCCGTGCTCTCCGCCCTCGCCTTCCCCGCTCTCAATAAAGTCCGCGCCACAGCCGACCGCGCGGCCAGCATGAGCAACCTCAAACAATGGGCTAGCGCCCTCCTCCTCGCAATGGCGGAGAACAACCAGGAAATTCCTTACGAAGGCACCAGCCAGCAACCGAGCTGGGAAGACACCGCCACAGACGGAAATGAAAGCGCCTGGTTCAACCGTTTGCCGCCCTACGCAGGAATAGAGCCGCTCGTGGAACTCACCACCGCCGATCAACGCGCCTCTGCCATCGACCGCCAATCCATCTTCGCCAGCCCCGGTGCCGATCTCTCCCGCAGTGTGAATAGCGGGCGCCCCCAGTTTTCCTACATGATAAACACCCTCCTCTATGACAGCACCGGCCCCAGCGATAGCGGCAGCGAGCTTATCCGGGCCATGCAGATTGCTTCCCCCAGCCGCACCATCTTTATGTCAGAAACCCGCGTCAGCCCCCGGGATGGCCCGCCCGATACCACGACGCCCGCTTCTCAACTCGCCCTCGCAAACGGCGGCCCTTCCGACGTCAGTTACCGTTTCAATGGCCGTTCTAACATCGTCTTTCTGGACGGCCATGTCGAATCCCTGCCCAGCGACGAACTAGAAGATGACGAACCGGATGACGACCTTATTTGGAATCCGTGGGTGACTGAATAACCGCTCGCAAGCTAACCCGAACGCCCCCGCTTTGGCATTCGCCAAAGTAACCAGCCTGCCCATACCTCAAGCAGGATGGTGAGCCCTGCGATCGTCGTCAGCCCCCCCCCTTTCTCTATCAGCCATCCGGCAAGCCAAGCCGCACTCAGCAGGCAGGGAATCGTCACCACCCCCTGCAATGCGATAAACGAAGGCCGCCGCCCCGGTGGACAAATCTGGGCCAGCATCGCCGAAAACCCCACCTGCTGCGTCGCAAAGCTGAAGCCGTAAAGAAAGAAAATCACGCACCACGCCATCCGCCCCCCCGCCACCCAAATCCCCGCACAAGCCGCAATCAGGGTCATCCGGCTCGCCAACAAAAGCCAGCGAGGCCCAAGCCGATCCCCCAGCCAGGCCGAACCGCCATTGGCAAGAATCCCCCCTGCCATTTGCACGACCACCAACAAGCCGAGAAACGCTTCCTCCCCGCCAGTAACAGCCATCGCCTGCAAACCGAGAAAGGGCGCGGGCAACAAATAGGCAAACGCCAGCATCCGAGCATAAAGATAGCGCCTAAAAATACCGTCCTCCTGCCAAATCCGACACAAATTCCCCCAACTCCCCAACAGCGAGACCCGCTGACCCCGCTCCCGGGCAATCGGCGGCACCACTTCTTTCATGGCCATCAGGAAGAAAAAAGAGACCACCAAACAGGCGAAAGTCAGCAACATCAGCACCCCATACCCGCGAGGGCCGGGGATCTGTTGCAGCACCACCGCAATCACTCCTCCCGCCAGCAAGCCGCCGATCCCTTGGATGAGCCAGCGCCCCGCCCACGAAGAGGTCATTTTCTCGGAGGGAATGATCCGGCAAACCCACTCAAACCAAGCCGTCACGGCGACGCCTCCCGCC
>CAZSPO010000151.1:5591-8618 GCA_964608775.1 uncultured Chthoniobacterales bacterium
GAGCCCCGAGAGCAATGGCGCCAGGATGACAAAGGGCAACGCCAGGTGAGGATGGGAGGGCCCCCAGACCACCAAAATCACTCCGGACACCAAATAGGGCAGCCGCTGCACGATGGTTACCCGGGTGACAAACGGCTTCATCCGTTCGAATCGTTCAACCAGATGAGTGAGAAACAACGGCGGCAATGAGTAGCCGAGCACAAGCAAGATAGGCGTCATCGCAATCAACCAATTCGGACCGCCCAAAGCCGATACCATCGCGGGCAACACCGTCTCCCCCGCCAGGAACGCCATCCCGGCCATGTAAAGCCCCCCTTCGAAAATGTTGCACCAATAGTTGCGCGGCAACCAACGCCGCACCTCCGCCTCATAAGCCCGCTCCGCCATCTCTCGCTCGTCAGATGGAGAGGGTTCAGCAGAAGGGAGTCGCATCCCGAAGCCTCTTCCCACCTCAATCCGGGACGGGCAAGCGGAATCCTCATCCACCCGTCGATTCGCACGAAACTTAAAAAAATTTGAGCCCGGATTGAAGCGGATGACACCGATCGCCGAACAAAAGAGATGCGGTGCCGAGTAAGAAAGTTTAGCAAAGGCGACGTGGCCTTTGCCTTGCTCTCTCTCCCTCTCTCCGTGACATGACACTCGTTGCCAATGAGCGGGTGGCTGACATACTCTCCGCCCGTTCATGAGCCGTGCTGCCCGCCGAAACCCCTTGCCTGCCCGTCCCCGATTCCGCCGAGCTCGGGCCACGCTGATTCTATTGGCCATCACCTGGGGAGTCTCCGGCCTGATTTGGATTCTCCCCGATGACATCGGTCGCTCTCTCCGTGCTAACCTCTCGCTGAGCGCGCCCGGCCTGCAGCGCGGGTATGTTTGGGAAATTGTCACCTTCCTCTTTGTCCACGCCGGTTTCTGGCATCTGCTGGCCAATTCCGCCCTGCTTTACTTTGCCGGACGCGCTTTAGAGCGAACCGCCGGTATCCGTCGGTTCCTCATCGTCTTTTTTCTGGGGGGCTGGTCCGGCGGGGCTGCCGAATATCTCCAGGCTATGGCCACCGAACCGGCCACCCTGATCATGGGCAATTCAGCAGCCGGCTGTGCGGTCCTCCTCGCGGTCGCCATGCTTCGTCCGCAGAGTGAAGCCGTGATTCTCCTCTTTTTTGTGATCCCCCTTCGCATCCGAGCGCTCGTGTTCGGCCTCGTGATACTCTTTGGTTCCCTCGTCCTTGCCTTCATCGATGCCGACAGCCCTCTTGGGCACTGGGGGCATTTTGCCGGAGCCTTGGTGGGATTACTACTCGGCTTCCTCATGCGTTCCTCCCGCAGCCAAGAGGTGCTCTCCCGCGAACAACGGATGCATCGGCATCATCGGCTCATGAATCTCCCTTAACTGCCAGCCATGATCGTGCGAAATGGTATGCCACCCGGTGATTCTTCTGCGTTCGCTCGATCCCCCGCCACGCAGCCGCTGGAAGAAACCACCCGGCCCGTTGCGATTTCTGTGGACTTGTCACATGAAACTCTGATTACCTGTCACAACTTTTATCACGAGAGGCCTCGTTGACATGGCAACTGCGAAACCCAAAGCCCGGAAACAACGTATCCGCCGAGAACAGGTGCGAGAAGCCCAGAGGCGTCGGCGGGAACGGTTGCGCAATCAGCATCAGCGATTTCTTCAACTCCTGGTGCCGGAAGATGTGCATCTCAAGCTGAGCCGGATCGCGACCGATGTCGAAGTCAGCGTGCAACAGTTGGCGCTCGACTTAATCCGTAAATCGTTGGGGATGGAAGCGATCACCGACGAAGTTTTTGAACGTCAAACGACGCCAGAACTGATTCAGGAAACTCCAAAAAAACATTTGGAAGTCACTCCCCATAAAGAACTTACAGAAGAATTGGAAGAACGCCTTCCCCCAAGGATTTCCCCGTCGATCGAACAAGAAGTGCTCCCTCCGACCAAGCCTGCTGCTGAGCCAGAAGCGATCCCGGATCCGATGGCTGAATCGCCCCAATCGGAACTGCAGCTCAGCCTCTTCTAAATCCCCCCTCCTTTGAGAGGGTTTTCCCGGCCGTCCCCTCCCCTCATTCTAGGAAAATCACGCATCCAAATATGATGACGTGTCATTTAGCTTAGGTCGATTTTACCCCGATAGGTTCCCGAGTGAATCAAAGCACGCTCTGATTTGTGATTGTGAAATTCGACCGCCCCATCCAAACGAACCCCCGTTGAAAATGTCACGATGCCCTCCACTTTTAGACTTTGACATGTCAACATAGATGGAGGGCCGTTTGGCAGGCAGGCTTCCAATTGATCCACCCGTTTGCAGCCCTCCCCCAAATCAACCTGGGGCGGTTGCCCACTCCGCTCTGGCACGAGACGCACCCGACCGTCTTCCAACAGCTCACAGGCGTCACTGCGTAGCACGAGCAAATCCCCGGTGGTCTTAACCGGGGCGAATCGAGTTCGGGGCACGAGCACCGCTCCCGAGTTCTCAAAACAGCCGATCGCCGCCCCCATCGCCGTTTCAAACTGCACAATGGATTTTGATGACTTGTCGCGCGGATCAACCTGCTTCCGGTTGAAGATGACCGGTAGCGGCAAAAGTCCGTCGTTCTCCCGCAACAAACCATCAAGCGCCACGAGGTCGAGCCAAAGATTGTTGGTGTTGAAAAATTGATGGCGGTCGATGTCCTGAAAAAAGGCCGTGTCCGCTTCCGCACATTGGGCTGATTCCCGGAGTATAAATCGCCCGTCGGCCTTGAGGCGGGCGAGGTGGCCCCCTTTTCGATCCGCAGCGGTCCGGCGGGTGACTTCCATGACAAAAGGTTTCCCGGAGTCAGCGAACCAGCGAAGCAGGTGCGGGTCCAGATTGGCTCCAAGGTTGTCGGCGTTGGAGACAAAGAGATAGCGGCGTCCTGACACGAGCAGGCGACTCAACCAACCGGAGCCGAGCAGGGCGGGATAGAGATCGCCGTGGCCGGGGGGGCACCATTCCAACTCGGGGTCGGTGGGCCATTCGACCGGCC
>CAZSPO010000152.1:0-8557 GCA_964608775.1 uncultured Chthoniobacterales bacterium
ACAACTCAAATCCTTCAAACCATCACGGGCGATCTCCAGCGCACGGAATTCGGCGAGCTTGTCGATCCCATGACTTTTGCCGTTTCTGAATTCCCGATCCGCTATTTTGACGCGCTGGGGAATGAAATACCTGAAGCCGCGCTCGCCGATGCCCCGCCGGTCGGGACTGGGGCTCGAACATACGATGCCCGCATCGAGCTGGATTATCCCGCCCCACTCGCGGATGCGGTGAATTACGCGATCGTCCGGGCAGACATCCGCATCGCGCCCAATCCCCGACAGGAGGAGGCGTCCATTCTTTTCTCCGATGAGACACCAGAGCGGTATCTCAAGAATTTCGCCCTGATCGCCAGGACTTCCAAGTAAGCCTACCCCCCGTCTCCTTATGTCCCCCGATAACCTGCGAAAATCGGCGAGCGCATTCACCCTCGTCGAACTGCTCGTCTCAATGGCGGTCATGACCCTAATCATGGCCATGATGTTCGCCATCCTCAGTTCCATCCAGACAAAGACCACCCGATCAACGCAAAACATCGAGGCTTTTCGTGCGGCCCGCAATGCCTACGAATCGATCACACGCCGCATTGGTCAAGCCACCCTCAATACGTATTGGGCTTATGACAACCCGGCAGCGCCGACCCGTTATAAACGACGTTCCGAACTGCGTTTTATCTCGGGAAGTGCCGAGGAGCTGATCGGCGACACTGATCCGGACGACAATTCCGAGCGCCGATTTTCGCATGCGATTTTTTTTCAGGCTCCGCTCGGGGAGTCCGATACCCGTGCATTGAAGCCCCTGGCCAACGCTCTAAACACCTGGGGTTACTACATCGAGCACAACAGCGACGAAGATGACATCCCAGATGTGCTGAAGATCGCTTCGAAAAATCGATTCCGGCTCATGGAATTCCGCGAACCGACCGAAAACCTTCGAGTCTACGAGGTGACCTCCGGCAATCCCGATTCTATCTCCAAAGACTGGCTGACGGAACCGATGAATGAAGCAATCTATCAACACACAGTGGCGGACAATATTCTCGCCATGAGCATTCTCCCAAAGCTTTCCTCAAGGGATGACGAGACTGGCCTAGCGTTAGTCAATGGCAACAACTCCTTTCTCTACGACTCGAGTGTGCAGGGACAAGGGTTGACAAACCCTTTCCATAGCTCGCTGCATCAGCTGCCGCCTCTCGTGGAGGTGACGCTCGTCGCCATCGACGAAAGCTCAGCCCAGCGTCTGGAAATCTCAACGGACCTCCCTGAGTTCATGGACTTCCTTGACGGTCTGTTCCTCGCACCCGACCAACTCGAATCCGATCTGGCGGCCTTGGAATCCGAGCTCACTGATCGGCGACTCAACTACCGTGTTTTCTCCACTGAAATCCCCATCCAGGCCTCCAAATGGAGCGTCGAATAACCCCTCCCCTCACCCCATGAAAACGTTCCGACATACCCCCTTGTGCAACGGAAAGCCCGGCTTTGCCTTGGTAGTCACGCTGCTGATCCTCTCCCTCCTCACCGTCACGGTGATCTCGTTCTTCACCCAAACTCGAAGCGATCGCGGCATGGCCGACGCTTACTCTCGCGGGCAGGACACCAAACAACTGGCTGATTCTACCATCAATCTCGTGATCGGCCAGATCCGTGAAGCCACCCTCGGATTTCAACGTGACGACACCAGCGGACAAATCAACGTGGCCAAACGCCTCGGTTGGGCTTCCCAACCGGGAATGGTGCGTACCTTTGATAATAGGGGCCGCCCCTTTCAGCATTATAAACTTTACTCAGACGAAACGATGATTGTGACCGATTCTAATCTTGGTGACGACGCGACAGATCTGGCCACCTGGGTCGCCAGCGGAGAGAAAGCCTATGATGCACTCTGGGTCGATCTGAATGCCCCGATCACCAAATCGGAGGGCACCTTGGTATACCCCGTCGTCGCCCCACCCCAATTCCTCGACGGAGGCAGTGGAACCGAAATAGAGGGGGGCCTTCCCGTGGATAATACGTTGACCGAAGATGTGCAGGAGGGCATCCAGGGATTTGCAATCCATACTCCCCCTGGCTTCGACACGGGCGACGCCCCCTCGGCAGTCAACAACCCGGCACCCATGCCGGTTAAGTGGCTCTACGTTCTAGCTGACGGAACGATCGCGTCACCAGCTGGGTCGAACGCCGACGTCACGGTGTTGGGGGCAACTGTTGGCAATCCAATCGTCGGACGCATCGCTTTCTGGGCAGATGATGAGACGACCAAGGTCAATCTGAATACCGCGAGTGAAGGGATCTTTTGGGATCAGCCACGTGCCAATACCTGGATGGAGCGAGCGGTCGGCACCTCCACCGGCTCGGCTGGAGTCGTCACGCCAATCAACTCCGATATTCAACCGGCTCGGGGTCTGTATGGCTACGGCTGGGCTATCCCAATGCAGAATGAATACCATCGCTTTCCCGGCCATCCCGCGACAACCAGTCTAAGCGCCGTATTTGGCGATCTGTTACCGGTCCCCGGAGATTTTATCAACGACGCGGACGAATACGAGGCTTTCAATCAATACTACAAAATTTCCCCCTACTATCGTGATTATGATGGGGAAAACCCAAATTCGGCTGGCTCGATGGGCGGTCGACAGGTCGCCAACTATCAGATTACCGATTGGATGACGCCAAAGAGTGAGCGGCTGTATGCGTCGCTAGACGATGTCTACTTTGCTCCCGAGTATTCAAACGACGAACGCCAAGACCAGGGCCTGAGTCCGGAGGATCTAAGCACGCGCGCCTTCTTCACCACCACATCCAGCAAGGCCCCCGACACCACCGTCTTCGGCACCCCCCGCATCTCGATGTGGCCGCAAATGCTGGATAAGGCTCTGCGCAACTCCAAAGATGCCTTGCTTGCGTTTTGCAGCGAACTGCGTCCCGGCGATGGAAATGGCAACACCTCCGTGCAGGAATACTACTTCCAGCGCCACAGCCCCTATCTGGGCGAGCGGGACGAGACTACACGCGGGTCGTCCCGCAATCCGAAGCTTGATTGGGGGATTCTGCGCAACCAAAATCTTTACCGTTACCTCCAGAGAATGACCGATTTACCGATCCCAGGATTCGGTGGCACGCTGGCAGCAAAATCTCCCAACCCACGAAGTCGCGATCAGATCCTCACCCAATTGATGGATTATATCCGCGCCATGACGAATATTGCAGGGAGCCAACTGGAACCCGCATATAGCTACAGCGCACCGCTCGATGCGAATTCAATGACGGGGGGTAGCGTGGGAAAATCAATCACCTATCCGACGCAGATCCCGGAATCAGCCCCATTGGGAGGTGGCACTCGCGGGTTCGCCCGAGCCCCGATGCTTCGTAGCATCACCATTGTCTTCTATGCGACCGATATTTTGAAACCGCAGGATCTGCGAGGCTCACTTTCCGCGATGGCTTCCCCCGACAGCGGTTATGATAAAACCTTATTCGATATTCCCACGAACTGGGATGATGCCCCGCCTGAGAACCCTTTTCCCGCACTCTCCCCTTTCGGCGATGCCGATCTCGATCTCGACGGTTTCGAGGATGAATGGATCGACGTGAATGACAACGGCATCGAAGGCGAGATATTCGGGGAGCTCCCGCGGGCGGACCCAACGGATCCGGTGAAATATGGCTTCCTCGGTGAACGCCCCCGTATTCCCTACACCACCGAGATCGGAGCCGCCATTTTCGTGGAGCCTGTCTCCCTGACTCCGGGTTCGCCAAGAATCGATCCGCATTTCCGTTTCCATATCAAAGGCCTGGAAACCCTGACCGCTCAGGACCGCAGCGGCACTGCCAATAAATTCTATTCTTACGACAGCAACACCGTGCGCCTCTCAGGTGCTGGGTCTGGCACTGGACGCTATCCCGGCACAGGAACTGAAATACAATTCACTACGCGCGACAGAGGCCCGGATGGAGGTTGGTCGAATCCACCCAAGAACCTCCCTGCTGACCCAGATGCCGCCAATGAAAATGCCGACTTCGTTTTTATCGGCGATCAATACGTCGGGACGGATGTGAAAGCCCCGAATTCGACGAGCTTGACCTCTTGGGATCAAACATTTCGCTTCAACGGAGGCACCTTGGAAATCGAGATTCTTGATGCTTCGGGGGACATCGCCGATGCTGAAGTGCTGCAGACAATCGAGATAGACTTCCCGGCCGCAACCTTGCCAGTCCCCACGCTTCGTCGAGCAGGGAACGGATACAAACTTGGAAGTGCGTCAGAAGAAAGGCGCAATCAGGACTATCAAGTCGATCATGACGCCGTACGCCTCTCGGCTGAAGACCGACGGGATGCAGATACGAAGATTCATCCCTTCGAGTGGGACCTTCGTTTTTACACCAACATGAACTCGACCAAACTGGCGGGGGAATCGCTTGCCGGAATCGAACTGGACGAGAACTTTCCAAGCGCACCCTCAGGGCGGAATATTGATCGAACGGTCGAAGAAGAAAAACGCACCGTCGATATCACCCGCCTCGACTTAGGCGGGACGGTTGAGAAATTTCCAACGGGGACCCGGGTTTATTTTCCGGATCCCGCAGTGCACCTTGCCCCGCAGGACGGTGCCAAGGAGGCTTTTGTTAATCCCATGCGGTTCGAAGATCGCATGAAACAGAATGGCCTCTCGCGAATTTTTGTGACAAGTCTCTGGAGCTCAGATTTCGACTCCAAACTCTTTAGTGATTTTATGAGATCGGGGTTCATCCGCCGCGGCGACGTGGTCCGGAGTATCGAGATCACCTCCGACGGCACTGCAGCTGGCGATTTCCGTTTAGCAGCGGGTCTGGCGAGCGTGCCGGCCACCAGCGGAATCTATGCCCCTCATCCACAATATTTCGATTCCACCGTCGCGCACGCGTTTAGTGCCAGGCCCGGTGGGCATTCCCAAAAATTCGGCTTCGCCCGAGCGCCGCGGAAGCAAAATGGAGAAATGAACGACCGCGCGGCTGGTGGCGCTCCTGAGCCTTTCGAGCCGAGTCTCAATCCCCCCTATCTTGAAATTCCTGGCGATTCCCGCTGGTATTCCACTGGTGCCCCACCCTCGAAGGGTGGACTACAGGGAAGTTTGGTTAATTATGAAACCGCTCCCCACAAAGCAGCCACCGATTTGATTCGCGATTCCAATTCGGATAATCTGGTGTGGGATTCTGAGCTGCCCTTTTTCGCCGCTTTCGGTCAGAATGGAGCCCCGCTCGGCGGTGTCGGTGGCCCCCCAGGCGATTGGGACAACGCTTTTGGATGGATGTTCGATGGCCCCTGGTTAAATTTTCCCGATCAAGCCAGCGTTTATGCTGCGGACCACCCCAACTATGCCCAAGCCCCTGACCGCATCTATTACCCTATTGATGCGGCATCCGGCGCCGAGGCCGGCTTCAGTCTCTCACCCAACCGGCAGATTCCTTCACCCGTCATGTTCGGCTCCTTACCATCCGGGATCAACCCTTCGGATCCGCTCGATTCGAAACCATGGCAGACCCTGCTTTTCTCCCCCAATCCCGCTGCGGGCGATCAACATCCCGGTTTCGGCCAGGGCCTGCTAAAGGGCCCCGATTCACGAGCCCCTTACACCATTCCACCCGATCATCTCTGGCTCGATCTCTTCACCATGCCGGTGGTCGAACCTTACGCAATCAGCGAACCATTCTCCACCGCTGGTCGCATCAATCTCAATTACCAGATCATGCCATTCCAGCATATTGATCGGCAAACCGGCATCTATGCGCTGCTGAAACAGATGCGCATTGCAGCCATCCCGACTGCAGCGGGGGAAGGTGGCTATGCGAACCTCACCGGTTCTTGGACGCATAAAGGAATTCCTGCCAACGGAAACAACAGCGAGCAGTTTCAAACAAAAGTCGGCAGCTCGAAATCTTTTCATGAAATCCGTTATGGCGTCGATGTGGAGGAAACACTCAAAGGATTCGAAAAACGGTTCGACGTGGGCGATCTCTTCCGCAGCGCTTCCGAGATCTGTCAGATCTTTCTGGTGCCTCGGCCTCTCGACTTTACAGAACTGATTGAACAGCGAAGTTATCACGCCAGCGTAGCGGGAAAATCAGCCACCTATGATACCATGGCCGAATGGTGGGACGAAGATGCTCTCCCTGCCAGACCGGATAGCTGGAATGGATTTCTTACTACCGGCGATAACACCCGTGAAATGCCATACAACCACATCTACCCGCGTGTGACAACCAAGTCGAATAGCTTCCGAGTCTACTTCACCGTGCAGACTCTTAAGAAAATGGCTCAGACCGATCCCGATACCTGGATTGAAAACCGCGATAGAGTTCTGAGCGAATACCGTGGCTCGGCATTAATCGAAAGATACATCGACCCGAACGATCCGGACTTGCCTGATTTTGCCAACATTTCCCTCGACGACGAGGAAGCGGTCATCGACAAGTATTACCGCTTCCGGATCCTAGAAACCAAACGCTTCGCACCATGAACAAGCCCCATCGGTCCATGTTATCTGATCGCGCGTTTTCTCTGGTGGAACTTCTGGTCGTCATCGCCGTGATCGTCGTGCTCATGGCCCTTTCGATTCCGGCTCTCAGCCCTGCAACTCGCGGAGTTGAGATCAGCCAAAGCGGCGGCATTCTCGGTGGTGAACTACAGGCCGCACGATTGGAAGCCATCAGCCAAAATCGCCCTGTCGAGGTTCGGTTTTATCAGGACAAAGCCGGTGATTACCATCGGGTGGGGTTCCTTCTCAAACGCGATGATGGAGCGACAACCGCCTTCCGCAATGAATATGAGCTTCCGCAAACCTTAATGATCGCTCCGCACACCATTTCTGATTCCCTCTCGCCTCTGTTAGACGAATCGGCCAGCGAAGAGGGTGTGCTCTCAGACATTGAACTTCGTCCCAATGGAAAACAGTATTCATATACTGGCTTTCAGTTCCGTCCAAATGGATCGACGAATCTAGATGCCAATATCGATTGGTTTCTAACCATCATTGATCGGAATCACCGGGACAAAAAACCAGGAGCGGGCCTCGATAACTTCACTGCAATCCAAATCGAGCCATTGAATGGAAAGGTCCGGGTCTACCAGCCGTGAAGTGAAGCAGAGAAAGACAGCTAGGTAAGACAGAATGGGTCTCATGTATTGTGGGATTTAAGTATTGATTGACTCGAACCTTGCAATAATGCAGCGGGACGCCACGAAAGCGAATACTGGAATCTGGGTATAGTATCACTCGCCAGTAAATGATCCCATTCCTAAATATATGAGCTGACCCAATCGCTTTTTTTCTTGGGGCAAACCTCCCTTGAGATGTTGCGTTCACCCCAACAGGTGCTATCATAATAAAATGAAAGCCCTCCAAGCCCTCGCCTTCACCTTTCTCCTCCCCCTCCCCGCCTTCGCCTCGGACACCGTCACCCTCACTGGCACTGCCATGTGCGGGAAATGCGAGATGAAGGAGGCCCCCAAGTGCCAGAATGTTTTGAAGGTGGCCGATGGGGAGACGACGACGATTTACTACATGACCGAAAATCTGGAGCACGGGAAATTGTTCTGCAAAGGGACCAAGGCCGGTGTGACGGTGACCGGGACGGTCGAGGAAGTGGATGGCAAGCAGATGTTGACGCCGACTTCGGTGAAAGCGCCGGAATAGTCGGAATCCGTTGGTCCAATTGGGCGGCTGCGAGTATCTGGATGGAACGGGACGGGGCCCCATAAGACATCCAGTCCGGATAAATCCCCGAATTTTGATTGGCAATGGACCGGTTCCAGGTGTGAGATATGAAGGATGATCGTAGACATTCGTGATCGACTTCACGCTGCCCCTTTTGAGCCGTTCGTGATCTATACGGCCGATGGGAAGAAATACCCCGTTGAGCATCCTGATTTCTGCGCATTCCGCGGCACTCGTGTCGTCGTTTTCACCAATGATGACCAATACGTCATTCTTCCAGCGCTCCTGATTTCCGGCATTCGCGTGCTTGCCGACGGGCAGACACCCCGTTGAAGGGGGGAGACGTAAGGGGGCCAGCGCTTGTATTTTGGAATTTCATCAGCTCAATGAGAGGCATCGCCCATCTTTGGTCAAATCAAGACACAAATCCCACAATACATGCCCCTTTGCCTTTCCTTGCAACTCTTATCGAACACTCAACCGGGCAGATTAAAGCGAAGTCAAAGGCTTCGCCGCAGGAGAGTTTTATTTTCGGTTGACCTATGTCCCAATGGGTGACCCCTTCTGCCTTGCCTCTGCGTCATTTGTAACCAAAAACAGAATTCATTTTCCAAGGTAGCGCCCCGCTCGCCGAGCGGTCGGGAGTTGGCGCACGATCCCCCCCCAGAGGCCCCCTTGGCGAGGGAGCCCTACCGCCGCGCTGCGGTCGAAGGGGGAGCGGGAGTGCTGTCGTGTTGGATCTCAGGCAAATAGGGAGATGTCCACAGCCGGACGGAGCGCGGCACAAACCTCCATGGCGCGATGCACGGGGTAAAGAAAATAATTTTATAAGCCCGTCTTTTTCAGATTCATTTGCTAAATGATAT
>CAZSPO010000153.1:0-8457 GCA_964608775.1 uncultured Chthoniobacterales bacterium
AAATTCGCCAGCTTTTTAAGCTTAGCTGGTGGCCCGAATTTTGGGGTCCACCTCACTGTTTGACATGACGTGGTTAATTAAATTAATGTTACGTCATGTCAAAGCTGACTCTCCATGTTCCTGAAAATTTAATCGATGCAGCCAAGCGCCAAGCGGCGAATCGGGGGACCTCGGTATCCAAGCTTGTCAGTGACTATTTCCGGGTGTTTTCCCGGCAACCTGCAAAAAAGAGTGGGGAGGGTCTGCCGCCCATTACGGCTTCACTGGTGGGATGCATTCTTGGCGCGGATGACGAGCGCAAGGATTATGTGGACTATCTCGAGCAGAAACATCGATGATCGCGTTGGTGGACACCAATGTCGTGCTTGACGTGATGCTTGGTCGCGAGCCGCACCTTGCGAGTTCGGCAGCGGTGCTTACGGCTGTGGAAAAGGCGAGCTGTGGTGGATTGCTATGTGCCACGACCGTGACGACGATCCATCCCATCGCAGAGCGGCAAATCGGGTCCGCAGCAAGCCTGGCGCACCTTTCCCGATTGATGTCGATTTTTAGGCTAACTGGCATTCCCATGGATTCACCAGGCGGATGCCACAAGCTTTAAAATCGGGTGTGTTGCGGGTGGCGAGGGTGAGGCCGTGGACTTGGGCGGTGGCGGCGATGAGGGAGTCCTCGAAGGGGGTGTCATGTGCGGCGCGGAAATCGGCGGCCAGTTCGGCGATCTGGCGATCCACGTTCAGGATGTGGAAACGTTGGGGTTGGCTGATGATCTGGCCATACCACTCAGAGAGGCGAATGGCGAAAGGAGGGTCTTTCTTCTCCACTTTTCGCATGCCGAAGCGAAGTTCGTTGAGGGTGACTACGCTGAGCCAAACCTCGCCGATGCCCACCTGCCATTTTTTTACCTCCTCGTGCATTTTCCGCTCACCACGGCGCAACTCGGAGACGAGGACCGTATCGAGCAAATAGCGCATCACTCGTCATCCGGTTCAAAGGTGAACTCGCGAAGTTTGGTCTGCTTGCGGTTGGGCAAGGGGAGGTCCTTTTCGTAAAACCAATCGGGCGCGTTGGGAAGACGCAAGGCTTCGACCAGAGATTTTGGTTCTTCTTTGGCTGGAGGGGCGGCCAGTTCTCGTTGAACTAGGCTGACCATCCAAGCGGAAAGCGATTGGGATTGATTGACCGCCCGGTGGCGGGCCTCGCGGACGAGGTCATCGGGGAGTTTGAGGGTGACGTTCATGATGTTCTCTCAATGACGATGGAGCACGATTGCACGAAAACACGAATGGGTCAAACTTCACAAAACTTGATTCGGCCCCACTTTTCATAGGATTATGCCTTTCATGCATAATGCTTTTTGTTGCCCATCTTTCATCAAATTGCCTTTTGGAATTTCGTAGTGGCTGAGTAGCACTACGCCGTTTGGCCTCTTCATTGCCTGCCACGCAAGGCGCAGGAGGGCGGTGAGGTTGTGGGAGGTGTAATCTTGGGCGAGTTGGGCGAGTTGGGCGTCGTAGTTGAGGGTGAGGGAGAGGGAGTTTGTTAGAAGCATGGTGACGCCTGCGCCGAGGTCGGCGATGTCGCGACCGGTGACGCGGGTGTTGATGTTAAAGGGAGCGCCGAGACCGGTGGTGAAACGGCCGGTGGTTTGCAGGTCTTGATAGAGGGCGAAGAGATTGCCGCCGCCGTTGACTTCGATCTGGCGTTGGACATGACGTGGTAAACCAAATTATTGTTAGGTCATGTCAAAATTGACTCTCCATGTTCCTGAGGATTTAATCGATGCAGCCAAACGCGAAGCGGCAAATCGGGTCCGCAGCAAGCCTGGCACACATTTCCCGATTGATATCGATTTTTAGCCTAACTGGCATTCCCATGGATTCACCAGGCGGATGCCACAAGCTTGGAAATCGGCGGCCAGTTCGGCGATCTGGCGATCCACGTTCAGGACGTGGAAACGTTGGGGTTGGCTGATAATCTGGCCATACCACTCAGAGAGGCGAATGGCGAAAGGAGGGTCTTTCTTCTCGTCGCATGTCGAAGCGAAATTTGTTGAGGGTGACCACGTTGAGCCAAACCACGCCGATGCCCACCTGCAGTAGGGCGAAAATGGGGGCAAACGTAGAATATTAATATTTAGCTTTTTTAGATTTAAAGAGCGGAAAGGTATTTTTAAATTCTATGTTTGACCCCGTTACTCCGGTGTGTCAAGAAGGAGGGCCTTTATGAACGTCCTCTATCTCCATTGCCATGATGCTGGTCGGTTTGTTGCCCCGTATGGGCATGATTTGCCGACGCCCAACCTCACCCGATTCGCCCAGGGGGCGACGCTGTTTCGGCAGGCGTTTTGCGCTGGGCCGACCTGTTCGCCGAGTCGGGTGGGGCTGTTGAGTGGGATGCCGCCGCATGAGGCTGGGATGTTAGGACTTTGTCACCGTGGATTCCAAATGGAGAAGCCCGAACGCCACCTGGCTGCCTGGCTGCGTGAGCATGGTTATTACACCGCGTTGGCCGGGGTGCAGCATGAGTTTCCACGGAATTCGCCGCAACCGTATGATAGAAAAATCGAGGCTCCCGTGGCCAAGGAACTGCCGGGTGATGGGGGCGAAGCGCTGCGGATCAAGGATTTGACGATCGCGGAAGCGACACGGGATTTCCTACGATGTTATGACGAGGAAAAGCCTTTTTTTCTCAGTTGCGGGTTTGCTTTGCCGCACCGGGCGTTTCCGCTCACTCCCCGGCCTGACCCGGCCCGTGTGGCGGTGCCGACTTGTTTGCCCGACACGCCGGAAGTGCGGGAGGATATGGCCACGTATCATGCTGCCATTGCGTCACTGGATTTGTGTATGGGCATCGTGCTACAGGCATTGCGGGAGAGCGGGCAGGATCGTCGCACGCTAGTGCTGGTGACGACCGATCACGGCATTGCCTTTCCGATGATGAAATGCCATCTGACGGATAGTGGGATTGGGGTTATGCTGATGATGGATTACCCGGATAATCGGGTGCGCGGCCAGGCCTGCGATGCGTTGGTGTCCCAGTTGGATCTTTTCCCGACCATCTGTGAATTGGTCGGGGTTCCAAAGCCTGATTGGTTGAGGGGACGTTCCATGGTTCCACTCTTTCAGCAGCCCGATTTGGAAATCCGGGAAGAAATATTTAGTGAGGTGACTTTTCACGCCGGGTATGAACCGATGCGTTGTGTGCGGACGAAGCGGCACAAGCTGATCAAATATTTCGACGAAGAGACCCGCCCGTTGAAAGTGAACTGCGATGATTCGCCTTCGAAGCAGGTGATGTTGAAGGCGGGCTGGTTCGACACGCCGCGCGATCGACTGATGTTGTTTGATTTGCTGCAAGACCCGAACGAGCGGCACAATTTGGCGATGGACCCTTATCATGCGGAGTTGCGGGCTGATTTGGAGGGGCGACTGGCCCGTTGGATGAGCGCCACGGATGATCCCCTTTTGCGCGGGCCCGTGGCGGCTCCGCCCGGGGCCAAAATCAATAGCCGCCAGCAATCTTCCGCCCAGGAAAAGCCCGTTGAAGTGTGAATCCGGGCTCGCGCAACTTTGGTGTCGCCCCGGGGGTTCTTCGTCATGCGTCCCTTCCTGCTTGGTTTTCTCTTGATTGGCGTGATGGGGGGGGCGGGCCATCTCGAAGCCCAGCCGACGGGAGCCCAGCCGACGGGAGCCCGGGGGCCGTTTGACCGATGGGACGCAAACCGGGACAGGTGCCTGACCCGGGACGAATTGCCCGGCCACCTTCAGAAACGGTTTGCCCAGCTCGATCCAGAGCGGTTCGCGGTTTGGGGCACTTCGGCCGGCGGACATCTTGCCGCGATGGCGGGGGTGACGAGTGGGGATCCTCCGATGTTACTCGTGCATGGCTCCACGGATCTGGTGGTGCCTCACGGTCAATCGGTGTTGTTAAGCGAGCGGTTGAGAAAAGCCGGGGGAGAAGCCCCATTGATCACCGTCGAAGGCGCGGGGCATGGGACGGGATTCGGGCCTGCGGTGGAGGCGGCGCTGTTGGCCTTTCTCGGGCATCATTTGTTGGGGGAAGGGGATCCGCCGAAACCGGGCGGGATTCCGGCAGGCATGTGAAGGGGCGGTTTTGCGGTTGCGAGGGCGCAAAGGCGTTCCTAAGCTCTGCCTCCATGCCGCTCGTCGAAGTCCGTCATTTAAAAACCTATTTTCCCGTGTTGGGGGGCATTTTACGGCGGCAGATTGATGAGGTGAAGGCCGTGGACGACGTTTCCTTTAGCGTCGAAGCTGGGAGCACCGTCGGGTTGGTGGGTGAGAGTGGCAGTGGGAAAACAACCATTGGTCGCTCCCTGCTAAAATTGGCACCGGCGACGGCGGGGGAGGTATTATTTGAAGGCACCGATGTGCTGCCATTGAGCGAAGGGGAGTTCCGGCCTTACCGGCGGCAGATGCAAATGATTTTTCAGGATCCCTTCGGCTCGCTGAATCCGCGGATGACGATTTACCAGATCATCGCCGAGCCATTGGAGATTCACTTTAAAGCGATGACCCGGGAAGATCGTCGTGCGCGGGTGGCGGCGCTGTTGGAACAGACGGGGCTGCCTTCGGATTTCATGAATCGTTATCCGCACGAATTTAGCGGGGGACAGCGGCAGCGGATTGGCATTGCCCGCGCTCTGGCGGTGGAGCCTAAATTTATTGTGTGCGACGAGCCCGTAAGTGCTCTCGATGTGAGTGTGCAAGCGGCGATTGTGAACTTGCTACAGGATTTGCAAGAGCAACTCGGGCTCACCTATCTCTTCATCGCGCACGATCTCGCGGTGGTCGAGCACATCAGTGATCAGGTGCTCGTGATGTATCGGGGGCAAATTGTCGAAGCCGCGAGTTCGGAGGAAATTTACGAAAACCCTCAGCACGCTTACACGAAGCAATTGTTGGCAGCCGTGCCGAAGCTTTGAACGCTGTCCCTTATGAAAAGTCTTCTACTTACGAATGAATTTCCTCCGCATACCTATGGCGGAGCTGGGGTGCACGTCGATTATCTCAGTCGTGAACTGGCACGGCGCATCGAGGTGGATGTCCGCTGTTTCGGCGACCAAGCGTCGCGGGAAGGATCGCTGCAAGTGCGGGGGTTCGGGGTGCAGGGCGACTTCGCCTGCCCGGCCCCGCTCAAATCGACCCTTGGCGCGGTGGAACGTTGCACCGCCTTTAACAAGGCCGGCATCGACGCGGATGTCGTCCACTGCCACACATGGTATGCCCAATGGGGCGGCATTTTGGCCAAATTAAACTATGGCATTCCGCTGGTCATTACCGTCCATTCTCTCGAACCGCTTCGTCCGTGGAAACGGGAGCAACTCGGGCACGGCTATGATTTCACAGTCTGGCTGGAAAAAACCGCGATTGAAATGGCCGACGCGGTGATTGCCGTCTCCGGCGAGACCCAGGCCGATATCCTGCGGCATTTCCACGTCCCGAAGGAGCGGGTGCCGATCATTTACAACGGGATCGATCCAGCAGAATACCAACCCGCTCCGGGCGACGCCGCCTTGCGCCATTACGGCATTCGACCGGATCAACCTTTCGTCCTCTTTGTCGGTCGGATCGCCCGGCAAAAAGGGATCGTGCATTTGGCTCATGCCATTCGCCATTTCGACCCCGGCTTTCAGGTTGTGCTTTGCGCCGGAGCCCCGGACACCCCGGAGATTGCGACAGAAATGAAAGCGGCAGTGGAACGGGCCCGGTCGGAGCGGGAGGGGATCATCTGGATTGAGGAAAAAGTGGAAAAATCACGGATTTACCAGCTCTACAGTCAGGCTGCGGTGTTTGTCTGCCCGTCGATTTACGAACCCTTTGGCATCATCAATCTGGAGGCGATGGCCTGTGAGACCGCCGTCGTGGCCAGCGCGGTTGGCGGCATTCCAGAGGTGGTCGTGGATGGGGAAACGGGTCTGCTCGTCCCATTGACCCAGCAGCAGGAAAGCCCGTTTGAACCGGTCGACCCTGAGCAGTTCGCGCGGGATTTGGCGGGGGCGGTGAATTGCTTGATGCGAGACCCCGCGAGGCGGGAAGCGATGGGGCGGGCGGGACGACAGCGGGCGGTGGAGCAGTTTAGTTGGGGATCGATTGCTGAACAGACCATCGCGCTGTATGAACGGCTGATCGCCGAGTTGGGCGATTGAGCGTGAGGTGGAATCAAACGCGGAGTCTGGGGAGCACGTTGGCCCCGACGGGATTGGGGTCAATGCGGAGGCTCTGCAACACCCAATCGCCCTCTTCACGGACAAAGGTGCAGAGACCCAGATGGATATCGCCTTGGAACCCGATCAGGTAGAGCTCCACGGTGGCCACTTCGTGTTCCATGTGGACCCCGCCGATTTCGATCTGTTTGGAGACAGCCAATCGGTTGACCCGTTGACGCATGGTGCGTTCGAATTCCTCGACCGAAAGTTGGCGTCGCGTCCAACCGGCATTGAGAAGGTAGAGCCTTTCAAAGTCGGCGGACTGACAGGCTGCGGCGATTTTGGCCATGGCGAGGCGGACTGCGCGGTAGTCGGCTTCCGGATCGGGCGCGGGTTGGGGGATGCCGAGCACAAAGACCGCCCGGAGGGCGAGCAACGCCACAATTGAAAGGGCTCCCGCTGCGAGCAAGGGCAGCCCGGGAAACCGGAGTCGGCGGTTCATGGGGCCGGATTGGGAGGGTTCATCGGCAAAGCGCGGAGGAAATCGTAGCTATAAAGGCCGGTCTGATGCCCATCTTCCCAAAGGGGTTGGATGGCGTAGCCGCCCACCCGATCGATGCGACGCAGCGCGAAACTGCGATCGTTGTAAAGCACCTGCGGCTTGGCCATGGCGATCACCCCGTCCGGTTCTCCGGCGCAGGCGGCGCAGGGACAAGCGCGGCGGAGGGTTTCCAGCTCAAAATATTGCTCGCGCCCATCTGACCAGGCAATGGCGAGCTCCGAGCCGATAACCTGAAGTTGGGAAATGGCGAGCCGGTCGGACATGGAGTCAGGGGGCGGGGATCAGCTCGATCAGGGCGCTGAGGTCCGGGTAGCCAGCGATGAAGGCTTCCACCACCACCGGTTGACCGGCTCGCATTTCCCGGGTGGCGATGGTTTCCGCGTATGTGATCGTTTCATCTGGATTGATGACGAGATAGCCGGTTTCCTGACCAAATTTCTGATCATCAGACCAACGGCTGAGGACTTCGCCGGATCGGTTTCGCACCAGGATTTCTATCCGTTGCGCATTGGGAAACCAGAGGTTGACGGCCTTTTTGCTATGGTTGGTGACCGCCAGGGCAACATTGATGCGGCGGGTGGCGGCGAGGCTAAATTCCGCCGGGATGGCCGTGGCCACCATGGTGAGCTGACGGATATTGGGAATGCCCGCGCGCTTGAGTCGGTCGGGCTCGCCCATGATGGGGTTGAGCATGCGGCGGGTGAGATTTTGCTCGAGGGGGGCGGTGGGCTCGGTGGGCCCGTAAGGGGAAGCCGAGGGCATGGCGGGCTGTGAGGAAGAGCAAGCGCTAAGCGCCGCAGCTCCCAATACAGTGAGCAAGCAAGAACGGAAGTCAGAAACCATACGCGAGTTGCTTATCCCACCCGGCGCAGAGTTGCAAATTCTTCCCGGTTCGGCAGAGTGCCTTTGTGAAAACTCTGCTGCTCTCCTGTTTGCTGGTTTTGCTCGCGCTCCCTGGGTGGGCAGGGAGCAGCAAACCGCAAGCCACTGTCCGTTTTTATCCCGAAGGTTCGGAGGCGGACACCGAAACCTTTGCGAATCCGGTGCAGGTGCCGGGGTTTTCGCGCACCATTTTTGTGAAAAACATCCCCACCATTCATGAAAAGGATATTGTGGGGCTGAAGACCTTTCAGGCGAATGACGGGACGTATGGCGTGATGTTTATGCTCTCTCCGCATGGGAAGATGACTTTGGAGTTGGAGACCGGAGCCAATGTGGGCAAAGCGATGGTTTGTATATTCAATGGAGCTCCCATCGCCGCGCTTTACATCGATCGCCGGATCACGGACGGGGTGATTGGTATCCCTTCGGGTCTGCAATTTCGCGACATTGAGTTGCTAGAAGAGGTCTTTGGGGAGAAAGATAAATGAGAGGGTTTCTGCGGCTATGCTTTCTTACAGCAACGGTAATGGGAGGCTCGCTTTCCGCCCAAATCCGCATCGATTTGCCGACGGACAACGACGCGATATTTCGGGGGCGACCGGATGATTTTTACATGTATGTGGACCGGACCTTCGAGGGGCAAAAGTCATCGCCTTGGGAAGGGGGCCAGTTCGGCTATGTGCGGACGCCAGTTCGGGTGAACGGAGATTTGGTTTATCGACGGTTTCATGAGGGGATTGATATCGCCCCTGTTCGGCGGGATGCAGCAGGCGAGCCGCTTGATGAGGTGCGGGCCGTGGCTCCTGGCCGGGTGGTCCATGTGAATGGCAAAGCTGGCAAATCCAAT
>CAZSPO010000154.1:0-8447 GCA_964608775.1 uncultured Chthoniobacterales bacterium
ACGGCGCGCAGGGCCGTTTGCGCGAGCAACACCCCGCCATGCACATGGAGTTCCACCAAATCTTCGCCCGTGTAACTGGCGGGAGCCGCGAAACGCACCCCGAGCAAATCATCGACCAGACTATCACCCGCCCAGAGCGAAGCCCGCATCATCTGGCGGGGAGTCCATTTCGCCACAGGACAACCGGTGACCTTACTCGCCACCGCGACGGCGTCTGGGCCGGTCAACCGGATAACGGCAATGGCTCCCTCCCCGAACGGCGTAGAGAGCGCGGCGATAGTCGCTCCACCCATGGATAATCCTTCCTGTTTCATCAGGACAAGAAGGGGCTGCAGCGCAGATTTTTGGGCAGAGCTCGAAGTTCAGGCGGGGGCGTATCCGTCGTGATACGGAACCGTTTAAACAACATAGCTCTTGGAAAAATGTTCAAGCAAACACGAGCGGTTTTATGAAACATTCGGGTGAACAGTGTGAATCAAGCAGCGACCGTCTCGCGAGCGAGAATTTCCTTTAGCGCTCCGACAAATGCCTCGTTTTCTTCAGCAGTCCCGACGGAAACCCGGATCCACTCCGGCAATTTGTATCCCGCCATGGCGCGCACGATGATCCCGCGTTTGAGCAACGCTTTGAAAACCCGATCACCGTCGCCGACATGAACAAGGACAAAATTGGCATGACTCGGGACAAATGAGAGACCGAGCTCGGTGAAGGTGCGCTCAAAGAAGGCGCGGCCTTCGTCGGTGATCTGTTTGGTGCGCGCCTGGTGAAGATCATCATGAATCGCGGCGAGCGCGGCGGCTTGGGCGAGCCCGTTGGCGTTGAATGGTTGCCGGGTTTTTTGAAGGACTTCGATGATCGGGGCGGGAGCCATGCCATAGCCGATGCGAAGGCTCGCGAGCCCTTGGATTTTCGAGAACGTCCGCAGGACCACCACATTGCGGCCCTCGCGGACGTATCGCAGGGTATCGGGCGGTTCGTCCAAAAATTCGTAGTAGGCCTCATCCAGCACCACCAGCACATGGGGAGGGACCCGGTCGAGGAAAGCATCGAGCGCACCGGCGGGGACGATGGTGCCGGTGGGGTTGTTCGGGTTGGCGATGTAAAGCTGTTTGGTGCGCGGGGTGACTGCCGACAGCATGGCGTCGAGGTCATGCACGAAGCCGGGGTCAGGCACCTCGATGGTTCGAGCGCCGAACAGCGTCGCCATTAATTTGTAAACGACAAACGCATGATCGGCGGTCACGATTTCATCGCCCGGTTGAAGGAAGGCATGGCCGATGAATTCGATGATTTCATTGCTGCCGTTGCCGAGAATGATGTTTTCACGACCGAGCCGCTGCTTTTCCGCAATCGCTTCGCGCAGGTAATAGCCGCCGCCGTCAGGATAAAAATGTGTACGGGTCGCCTGGGCACAGATAGCGGCGATCGCCCGGGGCGAGGGGCCGAGCGGGTTTTCGTTCGAGGCCAGTTTGATGATACGTTCGACCGGGATACCGAGTTCGCGCGCGACATCTTCGATCGGTTTACCGGGTTCGTAAGCGACGAGATCTCGAAGTTGTGGATTGGCGCGATCCCAGATGGACATGTGGCAGTGAAAAGTCAGGGTTGAGGATGAGAATTTCCGGGAGAATCCGGGCGGCGTCAACGGCGGGTTGATTTCGGCACGAGGAAGATTTTGCGCTGGATCATATCGAGAATGACCTGTCGATAGCCGTTGCGGGCGAACACATCGAGGGAAAGCACGACCAAATCGAAACCGCCCGACCGCGTCTCCGCCTGAATCCACGGCCCGCTACGACCGAGCTGCACCGGCACAAGTGTGTCGGGCTGGGTCACCCCGAGCGATCGGGCGAGGGTTTCCGGCACGATTAATCCGCGTCCGGAGCCGGTGTCGAATAGTGCTTCGACCGTTGCCCCCCCCTCGGTCCGCAGTTCGATGTGAAGGCCCTGATGCGGTTCCCCGGCCCCGATCGAAGTGTAAATTTTGACCGGCACAACGGGATACCCTTCGCGGTTGGCAAAAGGACGTGGATCGAGGGTGACGGCACCGGTTTCAAAATCGAAAGTCGTCACCAAATTGCGAAGGTTCACCCAACCGAGCAGCCCGCCGAGTTCACCCGTGGAAAGACCGAGCATCCGAAAAACGACCTGGTCGGTCGGCACCAGCACCGGCACCTTCTGGGCTTCGGCCGTTCCAATGCGAAAACGGTCCACCACTCCGAGTCGCAACTCAAAGAGCCGGGGGTGAAATTGGGCTAACGTCCAGAGAAACCCTTCTTCGGATATCGGAATGTTGGCGCGAGCCGCGAATTCCGGCTGAATCACGGCAAACGGAGCTCCGGTGTCGACGAGCAATTCCCCCCGGGCTCCGTTGAGTTCGACTGGCAAAAAGAAAAAATTGTTGTCGAGCAAGCGGGCCGAACCCCGTCCTCGCGAACCGAGGGTGATGGGATAGCGACCTTCAAATGCCTGAAACTCCCCCAGCCGATCTGTCTCCAACCCGTGCTGACCTACCAAGGCATCGAGTCGGTTGCGGTCAAAGGATTCCACCTGCAAAGCACATCCGATAACGACAAGGCTGGATACTGCGACGAGCGCTATCCACCCTACCACACTCCGGCTGGTCCGGCCGATTGTCATCCACCCGTGCATGTCAGGGAATCAAAAGGGCTCCCACTCCCGCCAAAGCGGCAACAGCAGCAATACTGAGGATGAGAGAGGCGGCGGATGAACCCTTTTTCTTCGCCACCATGCCCCGGGCAGCGAAAGCGAGCGCGACAATGAAACAGGGGATGGCCGCCATCAGATGCGGGCGTCCGGAAAGGCTGATGCCTAACCCAAGCAACATGAGCGCAGCCCCAAGCGAACCGCTGATCAGCGCACTCGGGCTGCCCGTCCGTTTGTAGCCAAGAAAGGCGAGCACAAAGACCACCAGCGCACCGACACCAACCACGTAAGATAAAGGCGACATGCCGGGACTCTGAGGTCATCTCCGAAAATTGCAACCAAGCCCGGAGATGGCCCCTTTAATAAAGAGGGCCTCCCTGCGCTCGCAGCTCCACCATCAGGAGCAGCGGTTCGGATGGCGCCCGAATTTGGTCGACCAAATAGAGCCGATTGCCATCGGGCGCTTGCAGCAACGGGATGAGCCGCTGGCCACGCGGAGTGGTGATCTGGACGCTTCGAGGCACGCTACCGCTCCACATGGAGCCGTTCAAACTGCCCCGACCGCCGGAAGCCAAATAGAAATTCCCATCTGCTCGCTCAGGAAACGCCCCAACTTTCGGAATGCGATTGATGAACCGGCTCTTCAACACCAGCGTCACGCCGCCGGCGTCAATGCTGCGAATGGTTAGAAACGCTTCGGCAGAAGGCCCGAGCACCGAACTTAAATCCGTCGCCTGCCCCGCCCGAATTTCCAACGGCTGATATTCCCCATGCCCTTCAGCCCCTAGCTGGCTGCCGAAACACAACACGAATCCTAACAAGAACCATCCCGTTTTCGTCGTCATAAATCACCTGCGAACTGTGCTGTAGCGTCACACGCCAACCCTCCGCAAGCCATTTCCAATCGCATCCCCGACATCAGCCACAAAAGAACCATTCCAAACGTTGCCCCGGCTTCGCCCTTCATCCCCAAGGCCATGCGGCAACCAAAAGCGCGCAAGAGATTTCCTCCCGCGCGGTGAAGCGGTGCCCTTCCTAAAAATCGCCAAAAATCGTGGTCATGAGGGAAAGCCGGGGTAAAATGGGAAGCTGTTTGTGACCGAATATTTCCCCCAAAGTTTCCTAAAACCGGTGAGGTTTACCTTTGCCGTCAGCCTCATTTCCATGCGTGTCATTGCCATCGACCCTTCCCTCCGCTTGTCCGGTTACGCCGTGGTGGATGCTTCCGGCAAAACGCCCCGCGCCCTGGCGCACGGCGAGATTCGCAATCCCCCGGCCCGCCCGCTCAGTGAGTGTCTGCATGCCATCCATACCGCCGTGCTCGCGTTGATCGAGCAACACCAGCCCGATGTCGCAGCGATCGAGGGCATTATTTTTGTCCAAAGCGTGCGCACGGCAATCACCCTGGGGAGTGCGCGTGGGGCCGCTCTCCTCGCGTTTGGCCAACACAAACTGCCGGTCTACGAATATGCCCCCCGCCGGGTGAAACAAGCGGTGGTCGGGCGCGGCGGGGCCGCCAAAGAGCAGGTCGCCTACATGGTCCGCGCCCGGTTCGGCCTCACGACCACACCGGGGGCGGATGCGGCCGATGCCCTCGCCATTGCCCTCACCCATTGGCTCACCGCCCAAAGCCCCATCACCCATCTGCGCGATGGGGTGCGCCTTTGACCTCCCATGAAATCCCTGGATGAACCCCACGCCGGTTGTCTGACCGAAGCATTAGGCCGGGTCTCTTTTGCCGAGGCCTTGGCCTTCCAAGAGCGGCTCGTGGCGCGCAAACGCTCGGAGCCAACCCACGATTACTTGTTGCTCCTCGAACACGACCCCGTTTACACCATCGGCCGCACGCGCAATCAAAGTAGTTTGGGCGGTCTGGATGCCCTCCCGGCCCCCGTGCATGTGATCAACCGAGGAGGTCAAGCCACCTGGCACGGGCCCGGTCAACTCGTCGGCTATCCCATTATCGACCTGCGCACACGCCAACGGGATTTACATGCTTACCTGCGCACCTTGGAAAATGTGCTGGTCACTGTGCTCGCCAACTTCGGCGTCCCCGCCTTGATTCGCCCCGGTCTGACAGGGGTCTGGGTGGAATCCCGCAAGATTGCGTCGGTCGGCGTCGGCGTTCGCGGTTGGGTAACGATGCACGGGTTTGCGCTCAATCTCGGATTTGACCTGTCCGGGTTTGATCCCATTGTCCCTTGCGGGATTGCCGATGTGCAAATGACCTCGGTGGCTCGGGAGACCGGCATCGAGCCCGATTGGGAAAAGGCGTGCCGGACGGTGAGCGCCTGTTTTTGGACCATTCTCAACGAATCCCTCCCGATGCAGGCCGCTGCCGAAAAGGGGCATCCGCCTTTCGAAGCCTCTCGTTTTCCTAGGTGACCATGGCAGCTGATCTCTACCAACAACTGCGTCTTTGGTGCGGGATTGTCAGTATCACCCTGAATCTGGCTTTCGTTTGGGGAGCGACTTTTTTGGCTCCAGGCATCAATCGGATCTTTTTAGATGCCCCCCTGTTCCTTCTCCTGCCGGCCGTCGTGATCGGGGGCCAGCTATGGTTATTGCCCTTTGATTTTCTTACCGGCCACTTGTTGGAACGGGCGGCGGGTCGGACGGAATTGACCGCCCAGGTTTGGCTCCGGGATTGGCTGGGCGGCGTGGGACGATTCGTCGTGGCGATGAGTGCGGCCGGTTTGATCTTTGCCATGGAACCGCTCCGGACCCTTCCCGTGCAGGCGATCCTTCTCGTTCTATTGGGCACCATAATGGTCGCCACCGCGCTCTGTCTTTTGGGCATTCTCCCGGCGGGACAACTCCTGGCGCGCAGTCCCGATTCCCGATTTTCGACCGGACTCCAAAGCGAATTGCAACGGCTCAAGCTGGGGCAGCTCATGGTGGTCTGGGTCCGCGATGGGGAAACGACCGGGGTAAATGGGGCGGCTCTTGATTTTTTTAAACCCCACACGGTGTTGCTAGCTGAGTCGGTCGCCCGCCAACTCACCCCGCGGGAAGCGGCGCTCTTGGTTGCTCGGGAGGTTGATTACGTGCGGCGGGGTCGGCGCTGGCAAAGCCTGGCTATTTGCGTCAGTTGGCTCCTCGGCGGGGTGGCTCTCGGCTGGATGTTGCCGGCGGAGGAGGGGTTGCAATCGGCCTTGCTGCCAATGGCTGTGGTTTCGACTTGGTGCCTGTTGGGTCTCTTCATCTGGCCTAACCTCAGCCGTGCCTGGGTGTTGAAAGCTGACCGTTGGTTGGCCACACAAGTTGGGGCCGAAGAGGTGACCGCCCTTCTGCAAAAAGTCCAATCGCTTAACGCCACCGATACCGCGTTGCCCCCGTGGAAACGCCGTATTTTTCACCCGATCCCTCCCCTACAAGACCGTGTCTCCTCTATCCGATGAATCAAATCCCTCGGCTCATGTTTCTCCTCAGCGCGTGGTGCGGCAACTGGATCGCGCGGTCCCTCCACTGCCACGCGGGCAAGCCGCGCGCTTGGTTTTTCCCGCCCAATTGGTCCTGAGCCCTCCTTGTCGCCCCCGATGGAGCCGCCAAAATGAGGGCTCCGCCCTTCTGATCGGACACGGCAGCAGAGTGCCGTGGCGACAGCGCTTCCGCGCCCCCGCCGCCGCTTGCGCCCTTTGACAGCAAATCAACCAGCTGGTATGTGCCGAATGATGATTGTTGTGAAACCCCTGGGAGCTGATGAATTCGAAGTGACCGTAGCTGGCCAAGCGCGCACCGTCCATCGGGTGAAAGTTTCTCCCGACGACCTGGCGCGGTTTGGGCATCCGGGCGAAACGGCCGATGCATTGCTCGAACGAGCCTTCCGCTTCCTGCTGGAACGCGAACCCAATACCGCCATTCTTCCCGAATTCCCATTCCCCCTCATTCAACATTATTTTCCTGAGTTCGAATCCGTCATTCGCCGTTGACCCGAAGCGCGTCTGATTTCAGGCGGGCGACTAGGTCAGCCTCTGAGACAATCGCGACACCGAGCGACCGGGCTTTATCGCGTTTGCTCCCGGCCTCTTCGCCTGCGAGCAAGTAAGTAGTTTTTTTGCTGACACTTCCAGTGACCGTTCCGCCTGCGGCCCGAATTTTTTCCGCAATCGCCTCACGCGGGGCGCTCAGCGTGCCGGTGATCACCCAGGTCGTGCCGGTGAGGGGGCCGGGAGCCGCCTGCACCCTCTTAGCAGCGTCGGGATCCGCCATTTGGACTCCCAACGACGCGAGCGCTTCCAAAAGGCGGGTGGTTTCTGGCAAAGCGAAATAGTCCCGGATCGAGGTGGCCATCACTTCCCCGATGTCTTCCACCTCCAGCAACGCCGCTTCCGTGGCGGTGCGAAGCCGGTCCATGCTCCCAAAATGAGCCGCCAATTTCCGGGCGGCCCCCGCACCGACATGCAGAATTCCGAGGCCAAAAATCAGCCGCCAGAGCGGGCGAGAACGACTTGCCTCAATGCCTGCCAGCAGATTCGACGCGCTTTTCTCCCCCACACGGTCCAAGCCACGAAGAGCATCGGCATTGAGCCGGTAAAGATCGCTGAGGCAACGGACTCGCCCGCTCTCGACGAGTTGGCCGACCATCGATTCGCCCAAGCCATCAATGTCCATCGCGCCGCGGTGAGCGTAATGCTCGATTCGTCGCCGGAGTTGGGCGGGGCAATCGACATTCACGCAGCGAATGGCCACCTGGCCGGGATCGCGAAAAAGGTGCGAGCCGCAGGAGGGGCATGCGATCGGGAAAACGAAAGGAGTTTCCTCCCCGCTGCGCGCTTCGGTCAGGACACTGACCACGGCCGGGATGATTTCGCCGGCTTTTTCAATCACCACCCGGTCCCCCACCCGAATATCTTTCCGGCGGATTTCCTCTTCGTTGTGCAAGGTGGCACGGGAGACGGTGCTGCCGGCGACGAAGACGGGATCGAGTTCGGCAACCGGAGTGAGAACGCCAGTGCGCCCCACCTGAATCGTGATGGCCCGGAGCCGGGTGGCCACCTGTTCGGCCGCAAATTTATAAGCAATCGCCCAACGCGGCGCTTTACTCGTGAACCCCAGAGCATGGCGCAGGGCAAAGCGGTCAACTTTCACCACCGCCCCATCCGTCTCATACGGCAGCTCCGCTCGGGCGCGGTCGATTTCCTCAATCACCGCCAGCAAGGAGTCGGCGTCATCCGCCTGCCAGACCGGGCGCGACCGGGCTAGCCCCAGCTGATCGAGCAAGGCAAAAAATTCCGTCTGCGACGCGGCGAGCGTGGCCGGGTCGCAATAGCCAGCGCTATGAAGGATCAAGTCGAGCGGACGTTTGGCGGTGATTCGAGAGTCGAGCTGCTTAAGCGAACCGGCAGCGGCATTGCGGGCATTGACGAAGGCGGGGTCTCCGTCTATTTCGCGCTGCTCATTGAGACGGCGGAATCCGTCGCGGGAGAGAAACACCTCCCCGCGCACCTCGAAAGTCGCCGGGGCGATCCCGGCAGGCAGGGCCAGGGGCAGGGTGCGAATGGTCCGGATATTGGCGGTGATATCGTCGCCGGTTGTGCCATCCCCGCGGGTCACCGCTCGGGTCATTCGGCCATTTTCAAACAACACGGAGACGGCCACCCCATCGATCTTGGGTTCCACCACCATGGGGATGCGCTCTTGACCGAGGAGCCGGACCATCCGGGTGAAAAAGGCCGTGACCTCGGCGGGAGAATAGGTGTTGTCGAGGCTCAGCATCGGCGTGCGATGGGTGGCCTGGGTGAATTGTTCCAATGGCCGACTGCCAACCCGGCGGGTGG
>CAZSPO010000155.1:0-8315 GCA_964608775.1 uncultured Chthoniobacterales bacterium
GCACGCCCGCCCGCAGCACGGCTGAAAAATCCCGAATCACATTCCGGGCTATGAGAAGTAAGTCAAATTCAGATGAAGTGGCCCTGGGATTCCAGCCACCTCACCGAATCCCCGACTCGACTTTTGATGCCGGGCGGGTAGGTTGTCGTCATGAGCACTTTGACAGAAATCGAAAAATCGGCCGATCAGCTTCCGACCGCAGAGAAGCAGAAGCTGGCATGGTTTCTTTTGACGCGCCTTCGCTGCGAGGACGCAACTGGTCTTCCTTCGGTTCGCGACATCCCCAAGGAAAAAATTGAAGGCTGGATTGCTGACGACGAGGCTGCTTACAAGGAGTTCCTCGCCGGGAAGTGAACTTATTTGGGGAGATCGGGAGGACTTCATGGGTGTGCTTGGCAAGTCCTGCTACGGGTTGGCAATTTTGACGCCAGCGGATTTCCTCAAGCGGGAGCGGGCAGCCGGGCGGCTTTCGGACTGACCTTTCGTTGACATTCGCCCGGCGGCATGGAGCCAGCCGAGCACAAAGATCATGTTATCCCGGAAGGGAAGTGGGAATTCGATGCACAAGTCACCGATGTTTTCGATGAGATGCTCCGGCGGTCCATCCCTCAATACGATGTGATGCGGAACGCTGTCTCGGAGAGGGCTTGGGTGTCGAGCGCGGAACCAGCGGACCTCGACAAACGCAGTCGCATCCATATTTACGGCGGCAAGTGGAACGGCGTGGAGGTTCACCCCTTGCACAAACGTCTTCAACCGCTGGCGGAAAACCACCTCCGGCTCCTTCGCGTCCTCATGAGCGCGGCGATCATTTCTGGGCTCCGAACCTATGCTCAGCAAACCTCCCTGTACGCACAAGGTCGCAGCAAGCCGTGCAAGGTCGTCACCAATGCCCGTGCGGGGTATTCCAACCACAATTTCTCGCTCGCTTTCGACATCGGAATCTTCGCCGAGGGCAAATACCTTGGTTCCTCTGGTCTGTATTTCCTCGCAGGAGCAATTGGAAAACAACTCGGGCTCGTATGGGGTGGTGACTGGAAATCCTTTGTGGATCCGCCCCACTTTGAGTTTCCGCATGGGGTGTCATTGGCGACCCTCCGGGCACGCCTCGCTTCTGGCAAGGATGTCCTCGGGTGAATCTAAGAAACACAAACTACTCGGCGATGGGCAGATTTCCATTAACGTAGTATTCGAACGGCGCTTTTTTTTTCTAGTTCAGACACCTACAAGTAGCGCATACTCGGGGATGCATCAGTGGCACAACGAAAACATCTTGATTCTTGCCAAGACGTATCCCACCCCAAGCAGCAAGCATCGGGAAATCACTTGTGTGGCAGGAGTCACCAACAAGGGAGAGATGAGAAGACTATTTCCGCTGCCGTATCGTTACCTGCAAGGAGACCAGCAGTTTCAAAAATGGCAATGGATCAATGCTCGAATACGAAAGGCCAGCAAAGACGCTCGCCCAGAAAGCTTCAACATTGACTCCGACTCAATCCAAATAGGTGATGTGATTCAAACCAAGAACTCATGGCGGAATCGCCTTTGCAAAATAAAACACCTAACGCATTCTGACCCTGATACGTTGGGAAAATGTCGGCAGTTATCAGGTGTAACTTTAGGTTTTGTTCACCCGGCCCGAATCTTGGAATTAAAAATATCGCCGTCCAACCAACCTGACTGGACTGAATCAGAAAAAGCTAAGCTGGAACAGGAGTTTCTTTTCGATTCCCAAGAATCGCGGGAGAAAATCACCCTTCACAAAATTCCTTTTGACTTTCATTACGTCTACGAATGCCAGTGCGAATCCGGATCTCACATCTTCAAACATAAATTGACGGACTGGGAAGTTGGCGCCCTATTCTGGAACTGCAAGAGATCCCAAGGGGACAACTGGGAGATGCCTTTCAGACAAAAACTGGAAATTGAGTTCCAGGAGAAAAAGGACGTTTATTTTCTGCTTGGGACCATTCATCGATTTCCCGACCAATGGCTGATCGTTGGCGTTTACTATCCGCCCAAGCCCTCACCCTCTACGCATGAACAGCTAATCCTTTGGAGTTGATGTGCACGATGTCGATCTGTGGGCAGGCTTCCTTAACTGCTACCGCAATCAGACTCCGATGGCATAATGCTGGATCAGCTTCAAAACAGACCAGGCAAATTCTTTCCCGCAGGGATCGACTGGCCAGACGCTCGATTTCTTCCGAGATTCCCGGCAAATGCCGTTTGAATTTACGAACGTAAATCGCCCAATTTTTGTCTATTTTGTAAGCTTCACGTATTGGTTTCGGACAGCCCAAACTGCACCAATGTTCATAGTCAATGTTAGCATTTTCACACCCTTCACGGAGGGCGCTTTTTGAAAATCCGGGTTTCCGGCTAAGGGGCATCTCCCGAACATCAATAACAACTGATACCTCGCGGGAGCTAAGCACCTTTAAAAACTGGGGCAAGGATATGCCCTCATATCCAAGAGTGAAAAGTTCAGCCATGTGGCAGGGTATTGCCTCACCTTGCTCGAGTCAACCGCTCCGTTGACACCCTCCGCAGGGCATGGCCCAAGGTCTTTTCATCACCGGTTTCACCGGCGCAGAAGTGCTCTCGATTCAAGCGAAGGCAAAAGCCCTGCTCTTGGAAGGCAAAACGTTGATGTCGTGGAGCGATTCGGGTTCGTCGGTTTCCAAGCAATTTCCGATGACCGTCAAGGAGACCTTGGAGGAGTGCGCCTTCGCGCTTCAGCAGCTTCAACCGGAAGTTTACGGCAAGCCACGCAAGGTGGCTCAATCGTTTGTGGGAGGGTTCCTCGCGAAATGAACCGGCTCCAGAAATTCGCCGCCTGGTGGGTGCCCCCGGCCCTCCTGCCAAAAGCATGGGGGTCGCCTTATGAATCGGCCAATTGGTCGCCCCGCCGAGGAGCGGTTCCCGGCGCTGCACCGACCGATGGGAAAAACGAACTCACCCCTCGGGTGCGCACCGAGCTTGTTCGTCGCTCCCGTTACCTGCTCAAAAATTCCGGGTTCGCCAGGGAGCTTGTTGGCAGCCTGGCCATCTATTCGGTGGGCGATGGACTCCGCCCCCAAGCGCAATCTCCCGACCCCACCTGGAACCGGAAAGCCGAGGATGTGTTTCGCAGGTGGTCGAGCCGGTGCGAGGTGACCGGTCGATACAGCTTCGAGGAATGTCAGGTTCTCATCTGCCGGGGCATGGATACCGACGGTGAATTCTTCGTCCACAAAACCCGCACCCGCACGGGCCTCCCAACGCTTCAATTGATCGAGTCTCACCGGATTGGCGATCACGACGATAGCACCGTCGACGGGATCACTCTCAATGCTTACGGCGCTCCCATTGCTTACCGGGTGATTGAAGATAGCGGGTTCCGCGATTTGCCCGCTCCAAGCGTGATCCACGTATTCGAGCCTGAGAGCGCCACGGCCCTTCGCAATGCCCCGTTAATCCAGCACTCGATCAACCACATTCTGGATGAGATCGAATTGCTCGCCCTCGAAAAACATGCGGTCAAAGACAACGCGGACGTGGCGCGTGTGCTCAAAACGGCGCGGGGTGAGTTGGATGAAACCGGGGATTTCTCCGTCGGCACTCCGTCGACGGGCTCTGAACCAAGCGATCCAGCTTTCCTGCAAAAGATCATCGGCGGAAAACTGGTGTCCCTCAAACCCGACGAAAGCCTCGACAGCTTTGTGTCCAACCGCCCGAGCCCGACTTTCACCGGGTTCCTCACGCACCTGCGTCGGGACAGCGCGTTGGGCGTCATCCCTTACGAGTTCGCTGCGGATTCGAGCACGATCACCGGGGCGGGTGTCCGGTTGGTCGTTGCCAAGGCAGACCGTCGGTTCTCATTTCGCCAGCTCATCCTGATTCAAAGGCTCATGAAACCGGTCTGGGCCTACGTGATTGCCGACGCCATCCAGCGTGGGGAACTGGAACCTGTCACCGACTGGCACCGGATTTCATGCGTCTGCCCCAAGCGCATCACGGTCGACGCGGGGCGGGAGGCGCAGCAGAACCGGGCCGACGTCGAGATGGGGCTTAAAACTATCTCCGACCATTACGAGGAACTTGGCGCGGACTACGGCGAAGAACTCGAACGTCGTGCGCGGGATGCCCGGATGATCTTGGAGACGGCAGAGAAATACCAAATCCCGGTGGAACTCCTGTGGAAACCTGCGGGCGGAATCGCCCCCGCCACGGCCCCTGGCTCCGTTGACACCCGACCGGGTGCGTGAAGCTCTCCGAGACCCCTTTTTGTAAGCAACCCTGGCTGATTACGTCCGAGGCCCTTGAGGCCATGGCCAGTTCGACGCTGGCGTTCATGGACAACCCGCCCAGCCTTGAGCGTAAAGAACCCCATCCGCTCCTCTCTATCGAGAACGGGATCGGGGTCATTTCCATCTCCGGCCCGATGCTGCGTCGGCCCGACCTGTTTTCAATCCTCATTTTCGGGGCGACAGACACCGAAGAGATCGCCCATGCCATTCGCGAGGCCTCCGGGCGCGAGGACGTGCAGGCGATCTTCCTGGACATCGACAGCCCAGGAGGAACGGTCAACGGCACTCCCGAACTGGCCCAAGCCGTCGCCGACGCTTCCCGCCAAAAATACACCTACGCCTTCACCTCCGGGCAGATGTGTTCGGCTGCCTATTGGGTGGCCTCCCAGTGTGACGCAATCTACGCCATCCCGAGCGCCCGAGTTGGTTCCATTGGAGTGATTCTCCCGGTGGTGGATTCCTCCGAAGCGTTCAGCCGCGAGGGATTGAAAATCGAGGTGTTCGCCGCCGGAAAATTCAAAAGCGCTGGCGCACCGGGCACCTCGCTGACCGACGAACAACGCGAGTGGCTTCAGAGCGATGTGAACGAAATCGCTGCCGACTTCAAAGCGGCGGTGCTCGCACGAGGCCGCAAAATCCCCGACGAAGCGATGGAGGGTCAGACCTTCTCCGCCCGCAACGCCCAACGCTTCAACCTGGCCGGAGCGATCAAAGACCGGGCCACGGCACTCGCTCGCCTGCGCTCCCTGCACGTCCGCAAAGTTGACACCGCATCAAGGGCAATGAGCATCGAAGATCAACTCAACGTCGCCAGCGAGCGCGTCCAGAAGTTAGAAGCCGACGCCCTCGCCCGCGAGACGCTCTTGGCCGAAGCCTCCAAAAAGGCGGACGATTTACGCGGTCAGATCGAACTCCAGAGCGCTTCGCTCGAAACCCTGACCTACGAACGCGATCAGCTCCAGAGCGACTTGTCCGCTGCCTGCCAGTCCATCGAGTCGATCACGGCCAAAAACGCGGAACTGGAAGCCCGCGAGCAAGACTTGGCCAAACGTGCCGCTATCGAAGCCGCACGCATCGTCGCGGAAACCGGCACCTCGACGCCCGCAGAAGTCACCCCGCGAGGAGAAGCGCAGACCGAAGACCTCGTCGCCCGCTTCAAAGCAATCACGGATCCCAAAGAACAAACGGCCTTCTGGCGCGGTCTCACGACCCAACAGCAGGCGCAGATCCTCTCCAGCACCGCCAACTCCTAAGCCGCCATGCCTAACATTCTCACTAACGTCAAAGACATCAAGGTGGCGCAGTCCGCGCTTCTCCCTTACCGGGCTGCGCTCACTCCGCTGCGAGCGTTCTCGACCAACTTCTCCCCCGAACCCGCAGACAAACTCGACACGGTTCGGGTGCCAGTCGTTGGGGCTCCGTCTGAATCGAGCGATTTCGCGGGCGACTACACCGCCAACGCGGATTCGACCGTGACCGTCGTGCCGGTCCAGCTCAGCCGGCACAAGTTCAAAACGGTCCATGTGACGGCCCGCGAGGCTTCCGAGACGGCCCTCCAAGTGCTCGAAACCCTTGTGGCTAGTGCCGTCAAACAACTCGCCCAGGACGTGCTGCAAGATGTGTTCTCCGAAATTACCTCGGCCAACTATGGCGCACCGCCCCTGGCGGCTTTGACTGCAAGCGGCTTCGATTACAAGAAGGTGCTGGCCATCAGGGAAGCTTGTAGCAACGCCAAGATGCCGGTGAGCGACCGGTCTCTGGTTTTGGACGGAGCCTATTTCACCAACCTGCTCGGGGACGAAATCGTGGCCAAAAGCTTCATGCCCCCCATCGCCCAACCCGGCGTGGTCGAAGCGCAGATTCGGCGGTTGGCTGGGTTCGACATCTTTGAAACGGCCATTCTGCCGGAGAACAGCGAAAAACTTGTCGGCTTTGCCTCGCACCCGAGCGGGATGGCCGTCGCCATGCGCTACCTAGTCCCGGTCGCCCAATACGATGAAGCGGGGGCCGTCACCGATCCTGAGACCGGTCTGACCTTCGGCTACCTCCGATACACGGAAACCGCCAGCAACCGCATCTTCGTCACCGTCGAGTGCCTCTACGGGTTCAAAGCGGCGATTGGCGATGGGATCAAACGGATCGTCAAACCGTAACCTAATCTGCTTCCTTCGTTCGGGTGCGATCAAAGCGGCAGACTTTAAAGATCCCCCGGCGGCGGCTTTCGGAACCCTACTGGGCGCCGCCGGGGGTGGTTGGCTTATTCGACCGAAGGGCTTGGCATTTGCCGCCTCCTCCGCTCCGGATGCGTGGCTGGTCCCCGAGACGGCACTGCTGCGGGAGCTTTATCCCACCCACCGCAGATCGGGCCGTGTGGACCGGCTTTCTAGTGTTCGGGGGCCTGGCGACGCGGAACCCCACATTGTTGTTCTCGTTCGTGGGCGTGTTGTTGTTCCGGTTCGACGCCCGCAGGTTGTTCTCGTTGTTGTTCCAGGAGCCGCCCAGTGGTGGAATGAGCCCCCGCGAGGAACCCGCGTTTGTCTCGCCGCGCACCCGCTAATCACGCTTCAAGCCGAGAACACCGCCGAGCGCAAGCGCCAGCTTTGCGCGTGCGAGACATGTGCCACCCAGGACAGCACCGTCGCCCGGACATCGTCGGCCTCGCAGTGCCCGCTTTTCCAATCCCATTTCCGCTGGCGGAAGGTCTTTTGGAAGCGGCGCACACTGGCCGGACGCACGCGGATGCGACCATTGGATTGGACGACGAACCCATAAAAGTCCACACCCGTTGTGGTGGGGCAAAGGCGGTATTTATCCGGGTGGATTTCCAGACCCAGTTTGCTGAGATAATTGTGGTAGAGGTTCCCCCATGCTTTCAACCCCGCCCGTTCCTGGCCAAACAGCAGAAAGTCATCCACGTAGCGCACGTAGCCATCAAGTGCGTCGGGTTCGCATCCGTTTCTCAAATTGTGCCAGAAGTTCAAGGTTCGCTCTGAAGGTAGTTTGACGCAAATCTTGAACTGCTGCGATGCCATCAATGAGTCCTTGTTCATCGGCAAGGTCGATCAGGGTCAGAGTGCCCACAGGAATCAAACCTCTCGACTCCGCTGCTTGACGGCCCTTGCGTTCGTCCATAAGCACGACTGTCACTTTCCGCTCCACAGCCAGGCTGATTGCTTCATTTTCGCCTTTTCCGAGTTGGATTGTCTTGTCCACATGCTGGACGGATGTGATGTGGAGCCAGGTCGGTGGCTGTTGGAGCCAGTGACTCACCACTCCCGGTGCTCCAGAATGCTGCAGTTCAGCTATCACCGCTTTGGGGACCAGAATCTTGCCGAAAAGCGAGGCGAGGATCTCCGCTCTCCCTATGATGACCAGATAGTTCAAGGGGGTGGTATCGGCAACCACCGCATCGAGCGCATTCATGCTTCCATGAGCGATCTAAGTGCTTGCGAATTGTGTTCCAGTTCCTCCCATGAAGGTTGCTGGTTTGCCCCGTAACGCTTAAAGAGTGCCTCCGTCTCGTAAAAACCAAGTCCCAACATTTGGGCTGCCTGCCCGCGCGAGAGCCGACCTTCACGATAGCTCTCGATCACGATCATTTCCCGCAACCGGGCTGTGGAATCGCCAGCGTCCAAGCCAAGCAAGTCCTTCCAAGCATCAGGAACTTCAAGAACAACTGTCATATTCCTAAAATACCTTTTCTGAATCGGTTAGCAAGATGGATTCGAATTGGAGATTGGAGATTATTGGTTGGGAGGCGCGGACACAAAAACCACACTGCGACGCCAATCTGCGTTCAATCTCCCATCAGCAATCTCCAATCTCAAATCTCCAATCTCCAATTTCCCTGCGGACGGGCGGGATCGCTTGCCGAGCATAGCCTCACGGGCGGCACACAGGAGATTCTCGGCTGAGGAGACCCGCTCCCACAAATAACGGTGAGTTTTCAGTCGGAAAAAGGCAGTTTTTACCATGAAGCAACTGTGTTTTTAGCAAGCGGGAATTTGAGCTTTTTTGAGGAGG
>CAZSPO010000156.1:0-8311 GCA_964608775.1 uncultured Chthoniobacterales bacterium
ATGCGTATCGCAGGGGCAGAGGGGCTGCCGGAGCGGTGTTGGGCGTGGTCCGCCAGCTACAGGGCGGGCGGGCGTGGGCGGCCCATCTCGATATCAGCAACTTTTTCGACCAAGTCCATCTGCGGACCCTTGAGGCCACCCTCGAAGCGCGGATTTCGGATAAAGCGGTTTTTAACCATGTGCGAAGATGTCTGGATGCCGGTAAAATGCCTGCAACCTCCGGCGAAACCGTTCCACGAGGGCTACCCCAGGGAAGTCCCTTGTCGCCGCTCATGGCCAACATCGTTTTACACAAACTGGATACCCATCTTGCCGGGCGGGAGATCACGTTTTTAAGGTATGCGGACGATGTGTTGATCTGCGCGCGTAACCAATCGGAAGCGGCAGAGGGGAAGGGGATCGCTGCCAAGTATTTGCATGAGGAGCTTTCATTGGAATTGAATGAATCGAAATCGGTGGTGGTTCCACTCCCCGATATCCGGTTCCTGGGTTTTGCCTTTATTCAGACGGCATCAGGCGATTTCCGGCCCGCGATCAGTCCGGAAGCAAAAGCCGAATTTCGTTCACGAGTCGCGGCATTGAGTGAATACCAAGCGGGCGAGAGCTTTGAGCAGGTGGCCGGGCGCGTGGCGGATTATGCGCGGCAATGGCAACATTATTTCGGCTATGGAACCGCACAGAATCTTGTGCCTTGGGAGACGCTGCGAAGTTTTGCGCGGGCACGGTTGCGGGGATGGCTCTGGCTGCATTGGGGGGATCGCACGCAGCGATTGGAGGCCTTGAAGCAGCGGGGTATTCCAGAAGAAATGGCGAAGCGCGATACATCGCGGCGGCTTTCGACGGAGGAAGCTGCTCGATGTCCATCCATGTCGGCCGCCTTTTCCAACGCATGGTTTAACGATTACGATCTTGGTGTTCCCGGAAACAGAAATCGACCTGCGATATTGGAACACAAGTCCCTCCCGATCCATTCAGCAGGGGCAGAGAGTCGAGTTGCTCTCCCGCCAGGGAGCAATCACGCCGCCTCGCATTGTATGGAAGATGAGCTGCGCATAGCCGTGCAGGGACTGCATCCATCGGTCGGTCTACGAATCACGATCGAAACACGACCGGGAGCCTCATGAGTGTCCTTTATCTCACCACCCCGTTGACTCGGGTGCGTTTGGAGAACGCGCATTTGATTGTGAGCGCCCCACCTTCGGTAGGAGTCGAACAGGGAGGTGGGGGAACGACCACCCGGGTTCCGCTTGCGGAATTGGAACGGGTGACGGTCTGCGACACGGTGCAACTCACCTCCAGTGTGATTGGTGCGTTGATGAGGAACAGTGTTCCTCTTGCGTTTACCGATCAGCATGGTCGCCTTCTGGGATTGATGGATCAACCGGCCAGCCAGGATGGGGCCTTGCGTCAATTGCAATATCGTCGTTCGCTTGAGTGCGGGTTTTGTCTCGGACTGGCGAGGGAACTGATCGGGGCCAAGATTGGGAATCAAATCAGGTTGTTGCAACGCCTCGGTGCGAATCGCCCTGATCGGTTGAAGCCGGACGAATTGTGTGCGCTCAGGCAGGCTGCAGAAGCGGCACGAGTTGTGGGAGATACAGCGGCTTTGCTGGGAGTGGAAGGGGCTGCGACCCGGCGTTATTTCGAGTTGTGGAGCCGTTTTTTACCTCAGGAATTCCCGTTTGTTGTGCGAAGCACACGTCCGCCGCGCAACGCGGTGAATGCAACCATCTCCTTCGTGTCGGCCATTTTTTATAATTTGCTCACCGGACTCATTCATCGACGCGGGTTGGATCCGGCCATCGGATTTTTGCATGCCACTGACAACCGGCGATACGCGCTCGCGCTGGATCTGATGGAACCGTTTCGTCCGGCGGTCATCGAGCCTTTTGTGACCCGATTGTTTGTCCACCGGATTTTGGGTGTGGGGGATTTCGAACCAGTTGAGGGTGGGATCCATCTGAATCGGGGCGGGCGCGGGCTGTTGCTTTACCATTGGGAAAAAAGACTGCGAAGGTTGTTTCAACCCAAGGAAACGGGGAATCGCAGCAGCATGTTGCAGGAGATCGAAGCACGCATTGTGAATTACAAACGCGCATTGGAAAACCCGGAAGAGTTTGCCCCTTTTCGGATGCCATGAAAGATGAAGCATGGATCAACAAGGCGGGTGATTGGTGGGAGCAGTTGCTTTTCGCCGGGGAATTTTCCGAGAGCGAAAGACGTTTTCAAACCATGTTAAGAATCATTGTATATGACATTGCCAACCCCAAGCGGTTGCGACGTGTGGCGAAGGTTTGCGAATCATTCGGGGCACGAGTGCAGTTGAGTGTGTTCGAATGCTGGCTGGAGGGGGACCGTTTTGAAGCGCTGGTGCAGGGCTTGAAACAGGAAATCGACACGAACGTCGATCAGGTGGTTTTTTACACGATGGATGCGCAGATGGCGAAGCGCAGGCGCTGCATAGGAGCCAGGCAAACGCTGACGCAGCGGACATCGGCGTGCCTGGTTTTGTGAGGGGGGCTTTGCCGGGGCTACGCGGTGATCGGGATGGTGATGCCGGTGGGATTGATCTTCGAAAGCAATTCCTGAACGCCGTTTTTTTTATCGTCCTGGCTGTGCAGGACTTCCCAATTCAACTGGCTGAATACCGGGTCCTGAGCGTTGTAAGGTAATCGGTTGGTAAAGGGTTGACCAGCCACCAAACGGACCGAAGTGAAGAAGTGATGGTCGAGCTTCTCAGGTTTGGGATCCAGATAAAGCATTTGGAGCGATGGCTCCAGACTGGCCAAGTGGAAAGCGGCGGCACGAATGAGCCAGGTGCAATTCGTTACGCTGATTGGCGTGAGGACTTGGCCGACGATGGAGGATCGCAAGCCGGCTTGGAATTGGAGAAAGCAAGTCGCCATGTCTTCGGAGTCTATGGCGGGTTTCTGCAGCGTCACCTGCATGTCCGGGCAGAGAGTGCCAAGTAATTCATGGAGCTCCCGGGCAGGTTTATACGATATCAGTTCGTCGGCGCTGTGCCAGAGTGTGAGGCGCTTGGGACGGAGAAGAAGAGCAAACAGAATGACGGGATAGCGGGCGGCGCTTACCAAGGCATGAGCTTCAGAAACTGACGAGGGCCATTGTCTTTCGTGTCCTTGTTCGATGGATCGCCCCCCGATGGTATTCCAGATACCTTGTAGAGTGCGACCGGAGTAGGCACGGGACAGGACCCCGGCGGAATCCGCCTTTTGTTCAAGATTTTCCGTGGGGATCATCCATCGGCGATGCTGGCAGAAGTTTTCCAGGACCGGTTTTGACCCAATTCGAATAGCCCGAACTCCGTAGGCGGAGAGTTCGCCGGTAATCATCCAAGTCCGAGCCAAATTGAGTCGATCGCTCTGAGAAGCCTCCAACGCCAGATCGGCAATGCCGGCGGCCAGCGTCCAAGACGCCCCAACAACAGGGTGGTCTGCCTTCAGATTGTTCAGGTGAAAGCAGATGGTATTCGGGAGCAGGGAATATTGGGCGGTCAGGTCCTGCATTTTGTTTGCGGGGCGTTCAATTCCCGCGCTTTTGGAGACGACCCACACCTGTCCAACGGCGGGTTGATCTGCATCGAGGGGATAGAGTGCTGCAGCCAGGCGATGCTTGCTGAGCTCCGCGAGCGTGGGTCCGCTCTCACCGAGCGGCCTGGCGTCACCGAAACAGGGGAGGTTCTCCAGTTCAGCCGCCGGGTTTTCGAGCAGCAGAATTTCGCGGGCCACAGCATCGCTCCATTCACGATGGAGCTGCTTGTGATCTCCCGCACACAATTTCCCATCGAGTGCGAGCAGTTGGGTAGCGAGATGTGGCGACCAATACTCCGCGAGTTCTCCCAATACTAACAGAAACTGCAATCGCAACGATTGCCTGGCATGTGCGTCCCCTCGGGCCAAGCTTTGGTGGGCCGCGATATTAAGAAGGTAAGGCTGATTCATTGGACAGAGGTCAATGTGCGCTATTGGATAAAGACAATGAGGGCGATGGTTTCGGGGCGTTCCCACAAAGGTTCGCAACCCTCAAAATCCTCCGACCTGAAGATTGCGATCCCGTCAAGTATATTGCCCCGGCCAAGGCAGTTGCCATTGGATTGATCATGAACCAGAAAAGTGCCTGCCGCAGAGAAAAGCGTGCCCTCTTTCTCGATTTGCCACTGCGCGATCAAAGGCTTGGTGGGAGCGGGTGGAAGCAGCGTTCTTGCGTAAGCGGCATCCCATGGGCCGTTCCAATCGCCATGGGCCGCCATGGCTTGGAGAAAGATCTCGGGATTCGTTCGAAGGATCAGCACGGGTTGAAGAACTGAATCAGCCGCCCCAGCCGGGAGTGCCTTCCGAGCACTCTCATTTTTCTGTAGTATGGCATTTGTGCGAAGGGGAAGTCCCCGCCAATCGACTTCTCCCTCCGGCTCGGGAATTCCATGTAGCAGCGCCAACACGCAATCATGATCAAAAGCCGCCTGGGTGAGTGGTGCCAGCAGCTTGGTTTCGCGCTTGCGGTAACGATGCCTTGGGTCGTCGCGGGAAAGCAGTGGAGCACCGGTCCGTTGAGTGACCTCTGGTGCGGGGTGCACTCCTCGCAGCGCAAACCCCAGCAGCGCCCTGGCATCCCGGAGTTCCTCCTTGGAAACCGTGTCGACAATCCAGGATTGTTTGAGGAGCCAGACCGGGATGGTGCGACTGTTCCAAGATTGCAAAGTTTGCAGCAACATGCCGCGTTCGCCACCGGGCGTGAGCAGGAGTTCGCCAGGATCGGCTGGCACTGGCATCAAGGAGAAAGGGGTGACCATCACCATGTTGGAAGGCCATTCTCCGAGGACGAGCACATAAATCGGTCGGGTGGCTTCAGGAATGAGATCAAGGGAAAGCAAACGAATCTCACCAGGGATTGGGGGCTCTGTGTCGAACGGAGGAATTTCCCCCACGGAGTAGGTCGGATTTCCGGAAGGGTTGGGAGACGGCTTCTCGAAAGTTGACTCGCGGATTTCTTCAGGTTCTTCCCAGCATTCCAGCCATTCAGTTAAAAAATTTCGGGATGGTTCCATAAGGGGAATCTAGTCGGATAAAGAGGCGAGGATCTGGTCTGGATGCAGCGCTTGAGCGGCGGCCCAGGCCTTTATCTCGGAATACAACACGTGGAGAAGTTGATGATAAGCAGTGGATGCATCATCAGGTGTCGTCTCAGCTATTGGCAGCGCATCGCAAATGGCACGGACCGCCGCCTGGTAAACAGTTTTATTTTCAGCACTCGTGGTGGTTTTGCTACAATCCGCCAATCGCAAAAGCTCCGGGTGATACATGGGGATACCGTGATAGTCGGCCCAAAAAACGAGCCGCTGCCGATCGGTGAGGTTTTGGAAAAGGCGCTTTCCCGCTTCACTGCCAAGAGCGATCAATTCTCCAGCACCCGGTTTGTTCTCGAAACTGGTCCCGGAATAAAGTGCATCGCGTGTTTTTTGTTCCCGATGCGCCCTTTCGTCCTCGGTTTCCGCTGGTTGATGGTTTTCATCGCGCCGAATGCTTTTGGCGATTTGGAGAAAGAACTTTTTGGCGTAGGCGGCGGCTGCCCCGATTTCGGATTGTTGGACGACCTGCTTGATATTTAACTTGTAACGGGGACGCTCCCGGTTCTTGGGGTAATCGAAGCAGTAAAGTTCGAATCGGCTGAACGCCGCACCCAGGGGGGCTTCATGAAGCTGACCCTTGACATTGGGCAGATTCGCCCGGTGAAGGATTTCTTTGGTTGCCCATTGATCGAGCAATTGCACCTGTTCCGGTGGAAGCTTCTTTGAGTCGCAGAGTTCAAGCCACTTGGCGAAAGCTTGGAGAAAGTAAGGGTTCATGAACAGGGAGCGGCCAACCACGGTGGGAGATTTTTTTCCAAGGCGGCTTGTTCCAATGCGGTTAGCTTGCGTTTGTCCCAGTTGACGGACACTCGCGAAAATTCCCACCACTCACCGGTGAGGAGGTTTTTGTCGCGTTTTTCCGGGGCGGAACCAAAATCGAGCAGATCAATCGGGGCGATCACGCTCCCAAAGGAGGTCGCGTAGTCGGGTCCTTGCCGGGCGGTGATCCCGCGCACCACTATCGGTCCATGCCGCCCGCTGGTGCCGTGGGCCATTGGGACAGCCATGCCGCACTGGAGTTGTTCGGGGGAAAGGCCAAAGGAGAGTCCGGGATGCCATTTTCGGGTGGAGCGGACGTCATATTGGCAGTTGGCATTCTCGATCCAAACATCTTCGCGAACCCGCCAGAGGGTGCCCAGTTCGGGCAGGAACAATTGCCAGGCCATCAAGCGGCGGTGCAAATTCCACTGCGCCGTTGTCTCGTCGTCGTCCGATTTGTCCATACTTTGCAAGTCAATACCCAATTGGATAGACTGAGGGAAAGGCCAATTATGCGATAGGGGGGCTGCGATATGTGTTGCCCCCCTGCCCGGCATGCCCTGGATGGCTAAAGCGATCAGGGATGGAATGGTGATCGAAACAGTCATGCTGTAGGAAGAAAGGCTTTCAAAGCCTCGATTTCCGATTGGGAATCGGTCTTGCCTGAAAGAATGCGCCGAAAATCGGAAATCAAAATAGTTGCAGCCTTTGGATATGACACGCTTGGCCCCGTGATTACCCTCAAGGTGACCTTTTGAAGAAAAGCCTGCTTGTGTGTCTGATCTTCGCCATTCCCTTGATGGCTTTGATGCCGATTATGCCCTGTGCTTTAAGTGCCCTGCCGACGATGCTTTCCCCTCTCGCTTAGATATTGACCACCAGTAGTTGGTGTCTGTTTTTGATTGGGATCAATTTTGTTGCCATCCTTCTTTTGCTTTAAGCTCGAATGGAAATAAAACATAGGATCATTCGGTTCCTTATGTTTTGGCTGAGGTCGGAAATGAAAATGAAAACCAGCCTTTGAGCACGATATATAATCGAGTTTTCCTTTGCGTCCCAATTTTCCCGGCGTGGGGAGCGCAGTTTTTTCAGGAATTTGCCGCTGCCGCCGCCTTTTAGGTAGGTAATGAATACCAAAATGCGAAAAACCAACATGTTGAGTAAGAATAAAAAAAGCCCGAATCAGGGCTTTGACCTGACTGAATGCCTTTTGAAATTGGGAATGGTGGGATGCGCTTTGGGGGCTGTTATTTTCGGCGTAACGAGTAATTCCCATTTCTTTTACAAGAAATCGGAGGAATCCGTTCCCATGGACAGTGTGATGCGTCCCTTGGTGCAAGAAGAAGTGGCGGTTCCCCCTGACAATTCGGAGGTAGTTAGGCGCATGTTTCGGCAGAAGGTGGTGGAGGAATTGGAAAAAGCGAGGCTGGCAGATCTGGCCGCGATGGAACGGATCAATGAAGAGTTTGAAGCATTACTGGAGGGCGAAATGCAAGGAGGATCCTTGCACCTCAAGCCGATGACTGCCAAGATTGGGAGTTTGGAGGAGTGCATCAACCTGACTGTCAAAATGGCGAAGGACAAGCTGACTGGTTCCAATGAGGCGGGAGCTCGGTTGCAGGTGCTGACAATTCCGGTCTGGCAGGTCGCCATGAATGTTCAGTCGGTTCAAAACCGCCAAATTCAATTGGTGGTTGATTCGTTGAATGCGCACACGAATGAGATGGCTGCAAATTTGCAGGGCGGCATTGAACAGGCGCGGGGGCAGTTTACGGACATACCTTCGGTCGAATTGCTTGGCCGGTTGCAACAGGAGTCTGCCGCTTGGATGACATCCAAATCTATTCAGACTATCGCCATGCCATTGGAGCTCATTGGAGTTGTTTCAACATTGCGTGCGGTGTTTGACAGGCAGTTAGGGCGGATCGCAGCACGGGCAGCCGCCACGGCAGCTGCAGATGCGGGACTCGCGGTGGCAGATGGACCACTACCCTTTGGAGAAGCGGCGGCAGCGGTGATTTCTGTGGGGTGCCTCGTCTGGTCAGTTCACGACCTTAACCAGGCTTGCAAGAACCTGGAGAAGGAACTTCCCATTAAATTAGCCGGAGCAATGCTGGAAGCCAGGGATGAGGCGAAGACCAAGTTCCATCATCAGCAGCAGGCCTTGCTGGAAGAAGCGGCAGCTCATCGCAAGCAACTCGCCGATCAAACAATGGAACTGATCACAATCGCGCAGGCACAATGAGGAATTTGATGAAACTCCGCGCGATTTCCTTGCTCCTTCTGCTCATTGGCGTGAGCGGCCACTCGGTGCAAGCGCTGGTGCCGGGGGCCGGGCCTATTTTAAAGCAGCTCTTGATGGAGATCGGGGAGGAAGGCTTGGAGAAGGGGGCGCGGGAAGCCGCC
>CAZSPO010000157.1:0-8219 GCA_964608775.1 uncultured Chthoniobacterales bacterium
GCCTGGGCCAACCCCCACGCCTGGACCAACCCCCACGCCGGACCCTACCCCTTCCAAGTTCAACATTCCTACGTCTATCGCTGGCTCTCCTTACATCATCAACAGCACCACCAACGTCATTACCGACCCGTTCATCGTCACAAATGGGGTGGTTGCCGAGGGGGGCGTAGTCGATCCATCTATCACGCCAGTCTCCTCTATTTTCGACAGCCCTTCCTCCACCGATTCGCTTCTGACACTCGACCCTAATCTTTTCAGCGCGGACTACGGCCTTTTCAAATTCGACGCTTTGGAGATCCAGGACAGCTTTTCAGTGGACACCACCGACGGACCGCTTCAGGTGTTGTTTCTTGCAAACAACGATTTGACGGTAACCGGACCCATCGATCTGACAGGAACCGGTCTCACCGGCTTGGGGCTTTTCACCCAAAATGGGTTCCTCCACCTGATGCAAGGGAGTGCCTTCGACCTCGGGAGCGGCCAACTGCTCCAGCTCTACAGCCGCGATCCCGGGCAAAATCTCTTTCTCAACTCGGATATCTTCGGAAACGGCATGCTCAACGCCATCAGCGCGGCGAATCTTTACTCTGGGTTTGACCCAACCACGAATTTACCGCTGAGCGCGCCACCAATCATCGAGGCTAACTCCCTCTATTTTCGCGCCGTGAGCGATATCCTCCTTGCTTCCAACTTCCTCGCCGACAGCATGATGGCCCGCTCCGAAACGGGCGACGTGGTGTTGGGCTCGGCAGGCACCCAGATTGCCCTCACCCAGGCCTCGCTTTTCGGTCATTCGATCGGGCTTAATGGGGAGTTCGCCATCGACAATTTGCTCGCCGACGCCCAATCCCTCATCCAGGTCAACACCACCCCCGGCAGTGAATTCGGCCACCTGACCTTGGATGCCCCGACGGTTTCCTTCGGCGGGCTGACCAGTTTTGAGTCCGACAGCATCACCCTGCTCACGAATGCACTCCTCTTTGACCCAGGATTTTTGATTTCCACTTTCCAATTTATCTTGCAGGTCTCTCTTCCCAGCACCTCGCTCGACATCGCATTGCTACCGCTCGATTACACGGTGGCCAGCATGATCGACCTGCAAGTCCCCGGCTTAACGACGAGCGCTGACTTTTTCGTGGACAGCACGGAGATGTCCCGCGATTTCCGCTTGGATATCGGCTCCAACGGCTTGGTGGCTTCCGGGTTCTCGCTTGGAGAGTTCACCCGGGTCGATGTCCAGAACGGCGGTGGCGTTTTTGCTGACACCTTGATGACCAAAGAATTGAATGTGGAAGCAGGCGACCTTGTTCTTCGGCAGCTCTTAGTCGATATGGTCGTAGTAAATGGGGATGCGAACTTGGATTACCTGACTTCTCTAACAACCCCCTCCAGCTACCAATTCACGGGGCATCTTGATTTTAGTGGCGCTGACACCGAATCGGAGAGTTCCACCGGCATCGATATCGGCATGGCCCCCCTTACGGCGGGAAGTCTTGATTTTGGGAGCACCGCCGTTTACGCGGGTAACATCCTCGCCACCGGCCTTGGCGGCATCATGGGAGGTAGCTCGCTAGAGGTCAACAGCCTCGTCGCCCAGCAGGGCTCCATCCTCGCTGAGGACGCCACTTTGTCGTCAATGACCTCCGTGCAGGCCGCAGGCGACATCCAAGCGATGGAAATTTATTTCGGCACAAATCTCAACGTGGGCAATGACCTCCAGGTTTCCCAGCTTGGCCCCGTCAACGATTTTGCCGTCGGTCCTTTTAACATTTTCGTGGGCGGAAACTTTGAGGCCATTGGCAATGGATTTGACCCCGCGTTGCAATTTGATGGGGTTCCATTCGACCCCTATTCCGAGGAATTTTCCGACAGCGCCATTTTTGCCGAGGACTCCGAATTCACAGCATCGTTTTCGTTAGAACTGATCGCCGCTCCCATAGACCCAGACGTATCATTATCAATACCATCCAACGGCTCCACAGTCTCAATCGAAACCCCTTTCCTCACTGTCGCCCCCCCTGCCCCCAGCCCGGAACCGGGTAGCGGGAAAGTCCACGGCATCTCGGCCAGAGGCGCAGATGATTTCTCGTTTGACGCCCCGGGAGCCGGGGGCAACATCTCGATTCTCACGAAGGGGTCACGGTCGAAACGGATGGCAACATCGACGCTCGGCAAGGCCAAGGCTACTCCACGCCAGCCGGCATGGGAGGAACCGTGAAGCTGGAAAGCGAAGGCCCCATCACCGTCGCCGGCAACGTCAAGGCGAGCGATGAATACGCCGATATGGGCGGGATCATTGAACTGATCGCACGGGAATCCGCCTCCGTCGAAATCACCAACAGCGGCTTGCTCAAAGCCGCGATGGATATGAGCGGCACCGGACCTGGCGGGCGGGTCATGATCGCCGTCGAACAAGGCTCCACCATGATTGATGGCAACATTCAGGCGCAGGGCGGCATGATCGACATCAGCAGCCAAGCCTCGCCAGGGAGCGAAGGCGAGGCTTCGATTGATATTCTCGAAAACACCGTGATGAATGCGGATATGGTGAAAATTGCGGCCCTCCATGAAGAAGGCGTTCTCCAAATTCGGGCGGGTGCCAACCTTAGCGGTGACTCTCAGATCCAACTTTTCGCTGGCTCCAGCCCCGGCGGCCTGATCCGGTTTACTGGCGAAGGCAATGTCATCCTCTCCACCCCGCACGCTATCATGCAGGCGCACGGCATCGAAGTGAACCCGGATACTGCGGTGCAGGTCGGTCGCGGCAATTCCACCGACCTCGTCGAAGTGATCGCAAACATTCGCAACTTTAATGTCACAGTGGATGACGTGTTGATTCACGGCCCAATCAATATCAACGGGTTCTCCATCCCGAACACCGTCACCGGCGGCATTATCAACGAAGAAGGCGTCGGGCGTTACCGAGTGAACAATTTGCCACCGGCTCTTGACAACTAACGCCCGCTATTATCCGGCTTTTTCCACCAAGGCATAAGCGTTGTGGTGGTGGATCGATTCAAAATTTTCCGCCTCCACTCGATACCAAAGGATGTTTGGGTCCGCATTCGCTTTCGCCGCCACTGCCCGGACCACATCCTCGACAAAAACCGGGTTTTCATAGGCCCGTTCTGTGACCGCTTTTTCATCTGGCCGCTTGAGCACGCTATAGAGCTCGCTGCTCCCGCACGATTCCACCAGCTGGATTTGATCCTCTAGCCAGATGGGTTCCCGCGAGCGTAAGGCAAAAGTGACTAAGCCCCGCTGGTTATGCGCCCCATGCACGCTGATCGCCTTCGAACAGGGACATAACGTGGTCAGCGGCACTTTGACCGTTACGACCAAATCGTGAGAATCTCGGGTGGCTGTGCCATTGAATATCACGCCGTAATCCATTAATCCCAGCGCTCCCGTTGCCGGGGCTCTTTTCTCAAGAAAAAAGGGAAACTCAATATCAACATGCGCCTGTTCCGATTCCAAACGGACCAGCAAATCATCGAGCAACGGATGGATTTGCCCGACCTGCAGGACCGTGCCTTTGGCATGAAGCGCCTCCACAAACCGGCTCATGTGGGTCCCTTTAAATTGATGCGGCAGATCAACCGTCAACGTGAGGGTGGCGATCGTGCTCTGGACTTCGTGCGCCTTATCCCGCACCTGCATGGGGAACCGAAGCTCTTTAATGCCAACTCGGTCGATCGCGATCCGGCGATGGTCAGGTTCGTTTTGCGTATCTTTGAGAATGGGAACGGGGGTCTTCATCAGAAACTCGAAATCCTTTGCATGCCGTTACGTCAGATGCATCTCCGAAGTTGCAAAATGTTGCCACCGCAATGGTGCTGCCAGGTTTAGCTCCCAAAGCGTAGGGCATCCATTATGGTCGGCCTCGCCGCTCCATCGGTCGCACCCCCGACGTTTTCCCACCATCCCTCTCTTGCCCAGGGCCGTCCCCATTGCTAAAGGTCTCCGCATGCCCTCCGAACCGATGCAAGCCGTCTGCAGCAAAGAATGGAAACGTCGCATCCTGCTGATTGCACTCTTCATTTTCGGAGCGGCGAGTTGGTTTCTCTTCGACGGCTGGATCGGCTATCCCCAAAACAATGAAAAAGCCGAAATTTATTTACCGATTAAAGAAGAGTTGAAAGGAGATGAAAAAGCCCTCGCTGAAGCTTGGAAAAAAATTGCGGAGCCCCGGGGGTGGAACCTCTCGAAGCCACCTAAAAAAATTTACAGCCAGCAGGATCTCTTCACCCAATTTGTCTTCGCCGGAATCGGATACCTGGGTGTGGTCGCGACCCTTTTTTATTACTGCTGGTCCCTTCCCCGCACGCTTCACTACGCTGAGGGTCAGCTTACCCTCCCGGATAAACGAGTCGTCGATATTAAGACCATTCGCAACATCGACAAACGGGCATGGAAATCGAAAGGCATCGCCCGTGTCCGATATGAATCGGCTCCCGGCCAAATAGAAAAGTGTCAGCTAGACGATTATAAGTTCATCGGCACAGCGGAAATCCTTGAGGAGATTCAAAAACGCCTACAGCCCAAGTCTTCCTGACGAAGAGCCGGGCCATGCGGGCCGCGTCCGGGACATCTCATCCCCCACAACAATCGACTGCGCAACCGCTTAGCCCAAAAAGCTCACCGGGGAAGGGGGCCGTTCGTGCGAGGCTCGGCCCGAGGAGGCTTTGCGCTGACTAAGGCGTATCCAGGTGATCCGGCTCGACGACTCTGCACCCTCACGGGACCAGGGATCATGTGAAATGGCGTGAACCCCTTATTCCTTCGATGTCTTGATTTCCACGATGTCGTGCGGGGCGGCTTCTTTCTGTCCGGCGCTCGTGACCCGGACAAAGCGGGCGTGGCGCTTGAGGGTAGCCAGGTCGCGGGCTCCCAGGTAACCCATGCCGCTTTGAATCCCCCCTTCCAACCGCGCCAAGGTTTCGTCAATGCCACCGGAAATTTCTTTCAGTGCTTCCACCCCTTCCGCCGCCGCTTTCCGGTGGAGATCCTTTGCCCCGTGCCCATACCGCGCGGCCGATCCTGCTGACATGGCGGCTAAGCTGCCCATGCCTCGGTATTGCTTGTAGAGTTTGCCATTGATTTCAATGATTTGACCCGGAGCCTCCCGGCAACCCGCCAGCAAACCACCGCAAATCACGGCGTCTGCGAGTGTGAGCGCTTTCACGATATCACCGGATTTAGTAATCCCCCCGTCCGCAATGAGGGTGACGCCGCATTCTTGGGCGGCTTCGGCGCAAACAAAGAGGGCGGTCAACTGGGGAATACCGATACCGGCCACCACGCGAGTGGTGCAGATAGATCCCGGCCCTTGCCCCACCTTCACTGCGTCCGCGCCGGCTTTAGCTAAAAAACGCACCCCCTCGGCGGAAGTGACATTGCCCGCGATGATCGTGAGGCTGGGGAACGCTTGCCGCACCAATCGCACTGCCTCGCCGACTCCAGCGGAATGACCGTGCGCCGTGGAGAGCGCTGCGACGTCCAATCCTTCGCCGACGAGGCGCTCAAGGTGGGCCAAGATATGGGGCTGATCCAAGCGTCCATCGGCGAGTCGTGGCAAGGCGATGGCGGCTCCACAGAGCAATCGGAACTTCGCGTCCCGGGCCGCCCGGGCTCGGGTGCTCGCTTCCTCGGTAATTTTTTCGATGTCCGAGAGGGTAAAGAGCCCCCGGAGCCGATCGTTTGCGTCGACCACGAGCAGTTTGTGAATGCCAATCCGATCGCTGAAAAATCGGTCGGCAGCCGCCACCGGATTTTCCCCCAATTCCACCTCGCGAATGGTAAAAATTTGGGGGCGCGGAATCATGGTGTCCCCCACCCGTTTTGCGGTGTAACGCTGGCGAACGACGGTGCTGGGAAGCAGGCCAGTAAGGCAACCCTCCGCATTCACCACAGGAAACGTGCGGAAATTAAATCCTCGCGCTTCGATCATCGCGAGAACATCCCCGATTTGTTCGTCTGCCCCGACGGTGATCGGTTCTTGGATCAACCCGTGCACATGATTTTTGACGCGAATCACCTCTTTCAATTGTTGGCGCTCGGAGAGGTTGTAATGGATAAGGCCCAGCCCGCCGTTCAACGCCATGCCGATGGCCATTTCCGCTTCGGTCACCGTATCCATATCGGCGGAGATCACGGGCAACTCAAGGGCGATGGAAGGCGACAGCCGCATGCCGAACCGGGCCTCTTTGGGGAGCACCTCCGAATAAGCAGTGGCGAGGGAAACGTCGTCGAAGGTCAGCGCCTCCGAACGGTGAAGGGGAAAAAATTCCGCAGCGGGCAAATAGAAGTCGTGGGCCATGGTCAGGCTTAACCGGGCAGCCCGGGAAAGGTCAAGGGGGAAGCCCTGAGACGGAGGGCGCATCTCAAATTTCTGCAATATTTGGCGTTCACCAGGCCGCTGCGCACGGGGCGTGCACCCGCAGGTGGCAATGTCGCTCGTCGAGAAAATCGATGTCGGCCTGAACGGCGAATACTTCCTCGAGTAACGCTGCCGTTAAGACCTCTCGGGGCGTGCCGCAGGCAACCAACCGCCCTTCGTGCAACACCCAAAGCTCATCCGCATATCGGGCCGCAAGAGCCAGGTCATGGATCACCAACAGAGAGGTCAGCCCTGACCGACATTCAGCGGCCACGGTTTCCAAGAGCCGATGTTGATGCGCCAGATCCAGGCTGGCAACCGGCTCATCCAACAACAGACAACGCGGGGCACTGTCCTCGCCGTTCAATTGCGCCAAGCACCGGGCGAAATGCACCCGTTGTTGCTCCCCCCCAGAGAGTGTGGACGAGGCCCGATGGGCCAAATGCCCAACGCCCGCCCTTTCCATCGCCGCTAGAGCCGCCTGCCGGTCACGACGCGATTCGTGCCCGCCGTGGTGTGGGTGCCGACCGAACAAGACGATTTCGAGGGCGCTAAACTCAAAGGCCACCGAGGTTTGCTGAGCCAGACAAGCCCGACGCAAAGCCAGCTCCCGAGGATACCAATCCGCCAGCGGGCGACCATCAAACCGGATAATCCCTTCATCCGGCGGCTGTAACCCAGCAGCCAAACCGAGCAAAGTCGATTTACCCGCTCCGTTAGGGCCGATCAACGCCGTGAGCGTCCCAGGCACGAGCGCCCCCTGGATCCCCCGCACCAAAGCTTTGCCGCGAACCAACCGTCCGACCTTTTCAAAAGCAATCATTCGATCCGCCGCCTCCTTCCCAGCAGCCAGAGGAAAAAAGGTGCGCCCAACAGGGAAGTGAGAATCCCGATTGGCACCTCGGCCGGGGCGGCCACGGTTCGGGCCAACCAATCGGCACATACCACCAGAAGCGCCCCGACCAACCCGGCTCCCGGAAGCACGACCCGATGGTCCGATCCAAAAGCCAATCGGACCAAATGCGGCGCGACCAACCCGATAAACCCAATCATCCCCGCCAACGCGACGGTGGCTCCCGCTGTGATGGAGGAGGCGGCAATCAGCCGCCGACCCAACGCCTTCACATCGACCCCCAGCGCATGAGCATCCCGGCTGCCGAGCGCGAGAAGATTCAGCGCGTGTCCGGTGCGCCAAAGCAACGCCAGCCCAATGCCGCCGCACACCGTGGCAATGCCAATCACCAGCCAGGTGGCCCCAGCCAGGCTGCCCATTGACCAAAAAGTCAGGGACCGGAGTTGCCGGTCGTCCGCCAAATAAGTGAGCAAACCGGTCAGAGCCCCCAGCACCGCATTGATGGCGATCCCGGCAAGCAACATCGAAGCGGGACTCATTTGGCCACCCGGCTCGCGTGCCACCCGCATCACCACCATGACTGCCGTCAGCGCTCCAATAAAAGCGGCGACCGGGAGGAGCCATTGACCCAAGAGCGTGCCCGTCAGGGTGGGTAAAATCACAATCGCCGCCACCGCCCCGGCCGCGCCACCAGCCGAGACGCCGAGCAACCCCGGATCGGCCAGGGGATTGCGGAACCACGCCTGCATCGCGGCACCGGCCAATCCGAGTCCCCCCCCCACCAGCACGCCCAGCAAGACGCGCGGGAGCCGGATTTCCCAAAAAATAAGCGCGGATCGGGCCTCCACCGAATCAGGCAGCGGCAGGCCTACCCGTTCCAACAAGATGAACCCGATCGCTCGGGGTGGAATCTGCACGGCTCCCGAACCGGCTGCCAGCACCACAGCGGTCAGCAGCAGCAGGGCCAGCCCCCCGAGCACCACGGGC
>CAZSPO010000158.1:0-8212 GCA_964608775.1 uncultured Chthoniobacterales bacterium
GGGGGGGGGGATGGCGCGGGAGGGGGGGGCTGGGGGGCCGGACACGCTGGTCTTGGTGTGGTCCGGCACGAAAGGGGTGGCGGCGGCGGCGCTCTTGCATGCGTTGACCGCCCATCGGATCGCTCTGGAGGTGCCGGTGGCTCAGGTATGGCCGGCGTTCGGTGCGGCGGGCAAGGAGGAGGTGACCCTTGGGGATTTGCTAGCGCACCGGGCCGGGTTACCGGTGTTGGAACGGGCGTTGGACGCTTTTGATCATGAGGAAATCGAACGGGCGCTCGCCTCTCAAGCTCCCATTGCCAACGAGCCGCATGCCCAGGCTTATCATGCGAAAACGTATGGTTACCTGCTTGATGCCGTGGTTCGGCGGGTGGCGGGGGTCGATATCGGGCAATATTGGCGGGAAGCCGTCGCGGAGCCGGCGGGGATCGATTTTTGGATTGGCCTGCCCACTGCGGAGATGGACCGGGTAGCGACGGTTTATGCCGCTCGGAGTTTGGAGGGGACGGATGGCGATGATTTTTTCCGGAAATTAGCCGAGACCCGCTCGCTGACCCGACGGGCTTTCGCGAGTCCGACTGGGCTGCCCACCCCATCGTCCATGAACCGACCCGAAGCGCGCCAAGCGGTGCTCGCCTCCCTTGGTGGAATCGGGTCGGCAAGGGGGCTGGCGAAATTTTACGCCTTGCTCGCCACAAACCGCGCTCCATTCCAGTGGCCGCTGGCGGTGTGGGAACAGATTTGCCACCCCCGAACACAAGGACCAGACGGCGTCTTGGCGCATGAGGTGGCCTTTTCCGCTGGGTTCATGCTGGATCCGGTCGATCAGGCTGGGGGCAAACGTCGCCGACTCTTCGGCCCGAGCAAACAGGCCTTTGGCCAACCCGGTGCCGGCGGGAGCCACGCCTTCGGAGATCCGCGGGCCAGGATCGGATTTGCTTACGTGATGAACCAAATGGAACCGGGCGTGTTACCTGGGCGTAAGGCGCTCAGCTTGGTCGAAGCCCTCTACGAGGATGCGTGAAATGTTAGCCGAGCAAACCTGGGAAGTGCCCGCCGAAGCAGGCGGCGAACGGCTCGACCGCTGGCTCACAAGCCAACTGACCGACGTTTCGCGCGCCCGCGTGCAGGATTGGATTAAAGCCGGCCATGTCCGGGTGGACGGTGAAGCAGCCGTCGCGTCAGCCACCGTGCGCGCAGGCCAACGGGTGTGCTGTTCGCCCCCTGATCCGCTCCCGGCTGAAGCCAAACCGCAACCGCTCCCCCTCACCCTGCTTCATGAGGACGCCGATCTGGCGGTGGTGAACAAAGCCGCCGGCATGAGCGTCCATCCGGGGGCCGGCGTAACCAGCGGCACCCTCGTCAACGCCCTCCTGCACCATCTGCATGGACTCTCCGGCATTGGCGGGGTCGAGCGTCCAGGCATCGTCCATCGGTTGGACAAAGAAACCAGCGGACTGCTGGTGGTGGCCAAACATGACCGGGCTCATCTCGATCTCGCCCGACAATTCGCCGCCAGGACGACGCTGAAGATTTATCGCGCTTTGGTAGATGGCCATCCTAGACCAGGCGAAGGTCGTCTGGAAGGGGCGATTGGTCGTCACCCGGTGCATCGCAAACGGATGACCATTCGACCCGATGGCCGCCCGGCCCGCACCGATTACCGGGTGCGGCAAGAGTTGGAAGCCGCCAGTCTGGTGGAATGCCGGTTGCACTCGGGACGCACCCACCAGATCCGGGTGCACCTGCGGGCGCAAGGGCATGGGTTGCTCGGCGACCGTTTGTATCATCCGAAAGCGGCAGCCCGCGCCCCCCGATTGATGCTGCATGCCTGGACGCTCGGGTTTCATCATCCGACTAGAGGAGAATGGCTTGAGTTCCGTGCGCCACTGCCTTCTGATTTTCTTCTCGTGTTGCAAACCCTCGGAGGCCATGACCCGGACTGCTGAACAACGCCTGCTTGCCCTAGCTGAACGGGCGGTGAGGGAAAGCCGTGCGCTTGGGCGCAAACTTCGGTTGCCGCAATTAGAAAAGCTTCAAAAGCAAATCGCGGGGTTTCCCCCAGCTACCCCTGCCCTCCCCGATCCCAGACCGACCCAAGCGCCCCCTTCTCCCCCTCCCCTATCGCCTTCGCCGATCTCCCTCGAAGCCGGAGACAAAGCAAAACAACTGGCGGCTCTCGCCGGAGAAATTGTGGCCTGCCAAAAATGTGCCCCCCTCGCCGCCAGCCGGACGCAGGTGGTGGTCGGCGTCGGCAATCCGGATGCAGAATTGATGTTTATCGGAGAAGCCCCCGGTGCGGAAGAAGATCGCCAGGGCGAACCGTTCGTGGGGCCCGCCGGATCCTTGCTGACGAAGGTGATCGAGACTATGGGGCTCCGCCGGGATGCGGTTTACCTCGCCAACATTCTCAAGTGCCGCCCCCACATGCCCCCGGGCAAACCAGGCAACCGTCCGCCGCAACCGGAGGAAATGGCGACCTGCCTCCCTTATTTAGAACGTCAAATCGCCATCATTCAGCCCAAAGCCATCGTTGCCCTGGGCGGCACCGCGCTAAATGCCTTACTAGGAGGCAACCGGACCGTCGGCAACTCCCGCGGGCGCTGGCTCGAATACCAAGGGATTCCGCTCCGCCCCACCTATCATCCCTCCTACATTCTCCGGCGAAACATGGTTTCTGACAAACGGCTTTGGTGGGAAGACATGCTGGCCGTGCTTGAGCAACTCGGGCATCCCATCACGGAGAAGCAACGTCAATTTTTCCAAGCTCGCTAAACCGACTCGTTCGAGCGGTCTCGACCCCCCTGCAATATTTCGCGGGCGAGGGGGCCTGCGCTCCTTTTCACAAACCGGCAATGCGCATCCTGTTTGACGCGACGTGCAGTCCTGCTTGCCTGACGCAAGGGAGTTGTCGTAGCGTCGCCGCCCATGGAGCATACCGTTCTGATTGTGGATGATGAGAGCGACGTCATCGATCTAGTGAAATACAATTTGCACCGAGCCGGCTTTCAAATTCTCACAGCATTCAATGGGGCTGATGGTTTGCGATTTGCGCGGACGGAGCATCCGGATGTGGTGGTCCTGGATGTGATGATGCCGGGGATGGACGGCTTTGAGGTTTGCCGCGCCTTAAAGGAGACGGAAGAAACCCGGGGGTTGCCTGTGATCATGCTCACGGCAAAGGCAGGCGCTTCGGACCGGATTAACGGGCTGGAGATCGGGGCTGACGATTATTTGACCAAGCCGTTCAGTCCCCGCGAGTTGATTTTGCGGATTCAAGGGCTGTTGCGACGCTCACAAGCTGCGGCTCCAAGCATGACGTTGCAAGTGGATGAATTTGCCATCAACCGCGCCACTTTTGAGGTGCAAATGACAGGGCGTCGGCTGGATTTAACGACGACGGAATATAAATTGCTCTGTCTTTTGATTGAGCGACGGGGGAAGCCGCAGAGTCGCGAAAACTTGCTTCACGATGTGTGGGGTTATGAGAACGCGATCGATACCCGCACAGTCGACACCCATGTCCGACGGCTCAGGGAGAAGCTCGGCGCGGCTTCCTACCGGATCGAAACGGTGCGGGGGATGGGATATCGTTATCTCTCCGGAGCTTCAACGAATTGACGACTTGGCTGCTGATCACCGCTCTGATTTTGGCTGCGGCTGCGGCGGTATGGCAGCTCTGGTGGCTTCCCCTTTGCCAGTTGCGCACCCGGCTTGACCGGCTGGCCGATCCGGCTGCCGAGACGACCGACCTTCCCGCCCCCCGGCTTTCCGGTCTCTTTGCCCGTCTCGAACAACCCTGTCGAGCCCTTGAGGAGCGAGTCGACGAAATGCAGCGCCAGCTGACCGACGAAAGTCTCAACCTGCGCACGATATTGGGCGGCATGGTCGAAGGGGTGTTGATCGTCGATGGTCGCCAGCATATCCGTCTCATCAACGCGGGGATGCAGCAAATGGTGCCCGGCCATTTAAACCCGATGAACCGTTCGATCATGGAGGTCTTTCGCAACCACGAACTCCAGATCGGGGTGAGAGAGACCTTAGAAGAAGGGGTCGGTCTCAGGCGGGAATTGCGATTCGATATACACGACCAGGGCGTTTATTATCCCAAACATTTTGCCATTACCTGCGTGCCGCTCCAGCCAGCGACCCGGGACCGGCCCATGGGCGCGATTCTGGTCTTTCACGACATCACCCGGTTGAAAGAGTTGGAGGCAATCCGACGCGATTTTGTGGCCAACGTCTCCCACGAACTCCGCACCCCGCTCTCCATTATAAAAGGCTATTTGGAGACCCTCTTAGATGGAGCCCTCGACGACCCGGGGCAGGGCCGCAAATTTTGCACGACCATGCTCCGGCACGCCGACCGTCTGAACCTGCTGATTGAGGATGTGTTGAGCTTGGCCCGTCTCGAATCCGGGCGCATCTCGTTGCACCTGACTCCCGTCGATCTCGCGGTCGTCTGTCAGTCCGTGAAGGATTCGCTCGAACAAAAAATCACCTCAACCGAAGCTCGGTTGATTTTTCAATTTGAACCGGGATTCCCTACCGTCAAAGCCGATGTTCAGCAGCTCGAACAAGCCTTTTTTAACCTCTTCGACAATGCCCTCAAATATAGCAGTGGCAAACGGTTGGAGCTGGCTGTGACCGGTCATTGCCCGACACCGGGCGAGGTGGAGCTGCGCATCGCCGATAATGGCCCTGGCATTCCTTTGGAGGATCAGCCGCATCTGTTCGAGCGCTTTTACCGGGTTCATAAAGACCGTTCCCGCGATGCCGGGGGGACAGGGCTTGGATTATCCATTGTGAAACATATTATTACCGGCCACGACGGCACGGTCTCCCTCGAAAGCGAGCCCGGTCGCGGTGCCACTTTTATTCTGCGTCTGCCGGTTGACGGCCCCGTGATTTCCGGTCCCGACGAATCCTCCTAATGCCCGTCCGCCCCTATCGACCCGCTGATCGCGCCGCCGTTCGAGCGCTCTGTTGTGAAACTGGTTTTCTTGGAAAGCCCGTTGATCCCATTTTTGCCGACCGGGAGATGTTCGCCGATTTTCTCACGACTTATTATACGGATGCCGAACCGGAATCGGCGTTTGTATGGGAAGATGCGGATGGGCGGGTGGCCGGTTACTTGCTGGGGTGCTGCGATGAGGTGCGGCTGCATCGGTTTCATCGGGCGCAAATTCCGGGGTTGGCGTGGCGGCTGTTGCGGCGCTATTGGGGCTACCCGCCCGAGACCCAGCGGTATTTGCGGTGGCTCGCTTTTCGGGGGTGGCAGGAGACGCCCCCCTCTCCGGCTGGAGCCGCCCATTTTCACATTAATCTGTTGCCATCCGCCAAGTCAGTCGCGGGCACGCGGGAGTTGATCGATCGGTTCCTGGCCCATGCGGCGGAGGCCGGTCAAGAGCGGGTCTACGGGCAGATGGTCACCAGCGGAGAACGGCGCGGGCAGCGGATGTTTGAACGATATGGGTTTGAGGTCTGGAACAAGCGAGAGGTGACGAAGTTCCGGCATTTGCATCCGGAACCGGTTTTTCTCTGCACGGTCGTAAAAGACCTGAGAAAAAACCGACAGCTTTATGGTTCTCGACCGGAGGAGAAATGAGCGGAGAGCCGGGGTTAGGGTGCCGAGGTCAGCGGCCAACCGGGACAAATCAGTTTCGGCGGCTGATGAGGCCGATCACTTCGATGAGATCATCGACCTCGAACGGTTTGCTGAGGATTTCTCCCTGGATTTCCTCCAGAAAATTTTCCAGACGAGGGTCCAGTCGGTTGCCCGTGATGAAAATAAAGCGTTTGCAGAGCTGGGGTTTGGTCCGCTCGACCGCCCGATAGAACATATCGCCTGGCATGGTCGGCATCATCAGGTCGCAAATGATGGCGTCGAAATCAAACTGCATGGTCTCCTGCAAGGCTTCCACTCCGTTGCCGGCAGTCGTCACAACGAAATTGCGGGTTTCCAACAGCGCCTTGAGGGCGGCACTTAAATCCTCGTCGTCATCCACCAAAAGGATGTTCCGAATATCGATTTCGAGGTCCGGAATTCGCGAAGACGGCTCTGGGGCAGGCGACATCGACCAATGATCTAGGCGTTTTGAGCGGGGTTGTCATGAATATTTTCGAAAAATGCGGTTTTCCAACCTGACGAATGCCAGCGTGTTCTGCCAAATCCGGGGCTTGCCCAAGCCCGTGGTTCGTGGCAAGGAGAAGCTCATCGTTTTGCCGGCATAGCTCAGTTGGTAGAGCAACTGATTTGTAATCAGTAGGTCGTCGGTTCGAGTCCGACTGTCGGCTTTCCATTCTTTTTTGCCTTTCTAATTGTCGAAAGCCCCAGACGTTCAGCGGGTTGAGCCGGCTTACTCCGGGGGGGCGACGACCGTGGTTTTGTCCATGTCTTCCAGCATCCCGCCCATTTTCTCTTATGGTGAGGCCAACAATAGTAAGGGGACGATTATGACCGCCATTCCGCCTCCTGTTGCTGCCCCCGCCTCCACTGAATTTGACGCTGAACGTGAGATTTACCTCCGGGATCATGTCCGGGCTTTGAATCTCTCCGGGTTCACCGTGGTGCCCGGCCAGCTCGATGCTGATGCCCTGTTCCACCTGCGCAAGATGGTGAACAACGCCGTCTTTGACCACCGCCAGGCCTTTGCGGGCGGGCTCGATCACGACGCCATCGTCTATGACAAGACCCACAATCGGAAGACGGCGAACCGGCCCGATGGTTGGTGGGAAACTTTTAACCGCTCCGAATGCACCTATCTCTGGGGAATCCCCGGCCTTCAATTGATGGATCACCCGATCATTCACGACATCGGGCGTCGGGCCCTCGCCGGCTATCAACTTCTGGATGTGATGATGAACGGCTCGTGGCGTCCGCCGGGGGGGATGAGCTGGGGGTGGCATCGTGACCATTCCTCTAGCCTGATCCCCGACAGCGTCCGGCATCTCTACCTCTGGTTCTTTTTTCTGCTCGACGATTTCACCCCGGAAACCGGCGGCACCTGGGTGGTCCCCGGCTCCCATCGCATGCGGCACAACGAGAAAATCTATTGGGACGAAACCTACGATGGCCGCACCGACCATTACCCTTCCAAAGTGCAGGTCTCTGCGAAGGCAGGAGATCTGCTGATCGTCGACCCCAACACCTTGCACACCTCCGGTTACAACCACACCTCCGGCCCTCGGCGCACCTTGAATGTCCGATTGGCCCATCGAGGGGCGGAGGCGTTTCGTCCGCACGCCCGCCACATTTCGCTGGTGCCGGAGGAGCGCCTTCCGCATCTCACCTCGCGTGCTCGCTCTCTGCTCACACCGAGTGCTCCTGGCTTGGACGAGACTTATGCTGTGCCGGTGGTGCATTTTTATGACGGCAGACCGGAGAGTGCGGTCCCCGATTTGGATCATTTGTAAGCGACCGGGGCGGGTCGGATTTTCCGGCTTTCGAAGATGGCCACCGCCAGAAGGGCTCCACCTGCTTCCGGGCTGGTGTCTCCAGCGGAATCGTGCATCATGTTGGCAGCCGCCGGGCGATCCCGCGTTGGCTTACCCCCTTTGCCTATGCCCCAAGCCATCATGGATCCCGAGGAGGTCCGGCGGTTCGCGTCGGAACTCAAACGTTTCAACGAAGAGGTGCAATCCCGCGCCGGAGCCCTTCAGGCCCGGTTTAATGCGCTCTCCGCTACTTGGCAGGACCAGGAACATGCCAAGTTCGCCGAGGAATTTGTCTCCACCATGAAAGTGCTCCGCCGCTTTATGGAAAGCTCTCAGACGCAAGCCCCGTTCCTGCTGAAAAAAGCCCAGCGGATCGAGGAATATCTTCAACAACGCTGATTCGTCGTCGCGATTTTCTCATGGCTCAACCCGCCGAAGTTCAATCCGTCGAGGCCCTCGGCTTGTTTCGTTCCGAGCTCATCATTTTTTTGACCCGGCTCCGGCGAGCGGTGGATGACACCCGCGACGAGGTCATGCGCACCCGTGCCTGGGTGGAACAAGATCGTTTGCGGCATTGGGAGCATCAATTGGCACACCGCCGGAAAGTGCTCGATCAGGCCGAACAAGAGCTGCTTAGCGCCCGAATGAGTATGCACCCCGGCATGCTGGCGATTCGGCAGAGCGCCGTCCGCAAAGCCCGCACCGCCGTGGGGGAGGCCGAGGAAAAAGCTGCGAGCCATAAAAAAAATCGCCCGCGACTTTGAACCTGCCACCGCCC
>CAZSPO010000159.1:0-8153 GCA_964608775.1 uncultured Chthoniobacterales bacterium
GACCCCCGACGCGGTCGACTGGCTCCCGCTCCCGCTCGCCAACCGAGCCCGCCGCCTCTTCGCCGACGACCACCGCATCGCCCAGGAACACCTCGGCTGGGAAATTCTCTCCGGCCTCCCCAGCGAGCCTTTCTCCTTAGCCGTATCTATTCAAAACGTCGTGAAGTGATTGCGCAGCAGATTCTACGAAACATTGAAGGACGTGCCACGCGACTTGATTTCTGCCAAGGAAGGTGAGACCTGAGGGACAGTATGATAACGCGCGTCGAAAAAATTGTCGATGAGGTGAAAGCGCTTCCCCAGCAAGAACTCGACGAATTCCTCGCGTGGCTTGCCGACTACGAGCTCACGCATCCCGACCGCTGGGAGAAAGACCTCGAGCGTGATTCCCAGCCTGGCGGGCGGCTTGAAGTCGTGATGGCACGGGTGCGCGGCGACATTGCCGCCGGAAGAACCAGGTCGCTCAATGAAGTCCTTCACCACCCCTGATTTTTGGACGACCTCCGCCGCCTTGCCGCCCACAATCAAGTCGAGAGCGAGGCAAGTCTATCAGCTTTGGCGGCAGAGCCCCCGCCATCCGTCCCTGCGGTTTAAGAAGACCGGAAATGTCTGGTCGGTTCGTATCGCAGCGGGATACAGGCCCACGGCAATCCTTCAAGACGACGTGTTCTACTGGTTCTGGATTGCAACGCACGATGAGGATGAACGGCTCCTCGGGCTGCACTGAGGGACAATCGTGCGAAACCTCACTGGTTCAAAAGCCAGTCGTGTTTTTTGCTAAACTTTGATCGAGCGAGCCAAGCTCTCCCATGGCCGACCTCTTTTTCGCTGCCCTCCCCATCGCCCTGCTCGTCTTCGCTATGACCAAGCCGAAGCCGGTGCCCTCCACCGTCGCTTTTGCTTTGGGGTCGGCGCTCGTCTATCTGGTCCGCCTTTTTTGGTTCGGTTCTCCGGTCAACCTGCTGAATGCCGCCGTGATCAACGGCCTTTTGAGTGCCCTGACCCCGATCGCGATCGTCTTTGGGGCGATTCTCTTCTTCGTTTCCATGGAAGCCTCGGGCGCGATGGATCGCCTGCGAGGTTGGTTGCGGACGCTTTCGCCCCACCCGGTTGCCCAGCTCATGATCGTCGGGTGGGCCTTTCAATTTTTGATCGAAGGGGCGAGCGGATTCGGCACCCCGGCCGCCTTGGCCGCTCCGGTGCTGGCCGGGCTCGGATTCCCGGCCCTGCGCGTAGCCATGCTTTGTCTGGTGATGAACACCCTCTCCGTCAGCTTCGGAGCCGTCGGCACGCCGACCTGGTTCGGGTTCGGTTCCCTCCCGCTTGATCCCGCCACCCTCCGATCGCTCGCTGTCAACACGGCATTGCTCCAAACCGCCGCCGCGACGGTCATTCCCCTCATGGCGCTGGGGTTGGTCCTCCCCTGGCGGAAAATCCGCGTCGCTTTGCCATTTATCTATCTGTCCCTCGGCTCGACCATGTTGCCGATGTTAGCGGTCGCTTTTTTCGATGACGAATTCCCGACCGTCATTGGGGGTCTCACCGGCCTGACCGCCACGGTCCTGCTTGCGCGCCACGGGATTGGGCTTCCACCAACCCCGGCACCCTCCTCTACGGACGGCGTCCGGCCTCCTCTGCTGCCCCGTCCCGTTCTTGGGGCCCTGACACCCTTGCTAGCCGTCGTTGCCATTTTGTTGGCGACTCGCATTCCCGCCCTCGGCTTGCGCGGATGGCTGACAGCAGCCTCCCCCCATCTAGCCATCCCCCTGGGGCTACTCGGGGAGCTAACGATCAGCCCCTCCCTCGTTTTCCAATGGAACCAGATCCTGGGCGAGGACCAGGATTGGTCGCACGCCTTGTTGTATGTCCCCTCCATCATTCCCTTCGTGCTGACCGCCGGGCTGGCGCTCTGGATGTTCCACGCCCTGCCAACCTCCCGCAGGGTGCTTGGCGATACCGGCAAACGCATCAAGGGTCCGGTGATCGCGCTTCTTGGGGCCTTGGTCTTTGTCAAACTGCTGATGATCGGCGGGGAACAGGCGTCCACCATGATTCTCGGCAACGCCCTCGCCTCAGCTGCGGGTGGCGCTTGGATTTATTTCGCTCCGTTCCTCGGAGCGCTGGGCAGTTTTTTTGCCGGGTCGGCCACCATTTCCAACCTAACCTTCGGCGGGATTCAATATGCGATCGCCCAGGACACCGGGGTCGATCCCGCACTCCTCCTCGCCCTGCAATCGGGCGGAGCGGCGATGGGCAATATGATTTGCATTCATAACATCGTGGCGGTGAGCGCTGTGCTCGGTCTTGTAAATCAGGAAGGGGCTATTTTAAAAAAAACCATCGTTCCCGTCCTTGTCTACGGGCTCGTCTTCGCCATCGCTGTCCTTTTGCTCCGTTGACTACACCCCAATGCTTCATAAATCCAGGGGGCGGGTCACATCGGGGTCAACCCTGCACAAACCACGGAAGAGCGGGCAGGAAACCGGTGGACTTTGCCAACTTTTCCCCTCAATTTCCTGCTTCCTCCACTCCTATGCCCGCCCTTCCCTGGTTCTCAATGGTTCCCCTTAGTTTTTGTCGGCTTTTCATTCTTCTCATCATCCTGGGTGCCCCCTGGGCGATGGCTCAACAATCGGGACGCGATCTCCGTCAATCCGTGGTCCGAATTGTGAGCGCCTCCCAAAATCCCAATTACGAAGTGCCCTGGGCAGCCGGCCAGCTCTCGGGTGGGACCGGGGCTGGGTTCGTCATTGCAAACAATCGCGTGATGACCAACGCCCATGTCGTGAGCAACTCCCGCTTTCTCGCCGTGGAAAAAGATCAGGACCCTCGCCAATATGTCGCCGAGGTCGAGCATGTCGGCCACGACTGTGATTTGGCCGTGCTGAAAATCCTTGATGCCTCGTTCTTCGATGGCATGCGCCCGCTTGATTTCGGCGGTATCCCCGCCTTGGAATCGCAAGTCTCCGTCTACGGTTTTCCGATCGGGGGCGACCGGATGTCCGTGACCCGCGGGGTAGTCTCCCGAGTTGATTTTTCCCTCTATTCCCATTCGGGTGCAGACGCGCATTTGGCGATTCAAATTGACGCTGCCATCAACCCCGGCAACAGCGGCGGCCCGGTCTTGCAGGATGGCAAAGTGGTGGGGGTCGCCTTCCAAGGCTACTCCGGCGACGTCGCGCAGAATGTGGGGTATATGATTGCCACTCCGGTGATCGAGCGCTTCCTCGCTGACATTGAGGACGGGCGTTACGATCGTTACGTCGATTTGGGGATGGAGACATTTCCCCTGCGCAATCCAGCTCACCGTCGAGCATTGGGGTTGGCCGATGATGACCGGGGCGTTCTGGTCGGAGAAGTGATTCCGGAAGGCTCGGCGCATGGGCATTTGGAACCCGGCGACGTCCTGCTGAGCATTGATGGACTGCCGATTGCCAGCGATGGATCGGTCGAGATCGAAGGCGAACGCGTGGATATGCCGGAGGTGGTGGAACGAAAATTTAAGGGGGACCAGGTCGAATTCTCCATCCTGCGTGACGGCAAACCGAAGGAGGTGACCCTCACCCTCCAGGGGATTTGGCCCTATCTCATCAATGCAAAAAAATACGATCTCTCTCCTCGCTTCGTTCTCTATGGAGGGCTGCTCTTTCAGCCATTAAGCCGGAACTTTATGGAGGCTAATCGTGTCGAAGATCTCCGCATTCGGTACTACTATGAAAATTTTGTCGGAGACGCGCTTTTCCAAGAACAACCCGAGGTGGTTGTCCTCAGTGGCGTGTTGCCAGATCCCATCAATACTTATCTGACGGAATTTCGCATGAACATCGTCGAAAAAGTGAATGGCCGCCCAATTAAAAAGCTCGCCGACGTGGCCGAGGCCCTCGCCGCTCCTGTGGACGGATTTACCGTAATTGAGCTCTTGGGCAGCGGTCGCCCGATCGTGCTTGATACGGCGGAAGTGGAAGCGGCCCGCAAACGAATCTTGCAACGTTACAATGTCCGCCAGGAACAAGAACTGGGCACTCCAGACTTTTCGCTCTAATCCTATGCACCCCGCCCCCGCCCTCTCGCTTCTCCTCATCACCCTCGCTTCTATCATCGCTCATCCGCGTCCGGCAGCGGGCGCTCCCGATGCGGTGCCTTTCGCCGACTCCCTGGTCCGGGTGAACTCCACTAACCAAGCTTACAACTTCATGGAGCCTTGGTCTAAACGCGCTCCCTTTACCCGGCGGGGGGTCGGGGTGGTGCTAGAAGGCAACCAAGTCCTCATCGCTAGCGATCTGTTGCCCGATTATAATTATGTGGAAATCGAACAACCACGCTCCGGACGCAAAACGCCCGCCATTGTAAAAACCGTCGATTACCGGGCCGGCCTTGCCCTGCTGGAACCGGTCTCCCCTGACTTGCTCGAAGGTTTCCCCCCCGTCAACCTCGTGCTGGACACCAAAGTCGGAGACCGGGTGTCGATCATCCAGTTGGAAGGCAATGGCACTCCCGTGACGACCGAGGGGCTGGTGACCGCCGTCCAGGTAGGCAGCTACAGTCAGGATGATTCGGCGAATTTAATTTATCGGGTCAACGCCGCGCTTCTCCCTCAGGACGGGAGTTTTACCGTGCCGCTATTCCAGTCCGACGGGCTGGCCGGCCTGCTGCTCCGCTACGACCAACGAAACCAGAGCCTCGACGCGATTCCGGCCCCGGTGATTGCCCGATTTCTGGAAGAAGCCCGCTCGGAAGAATACCATGGCTTTGCGCAGGCCGGAATTGTGATGAGTAACCTCCGCGACCCGCAATTGCGGCGTTACGCCGGTTTGCCCGACGATCAGGATGGGGTTTACATCGCCGACGTCCGAAAGGGAGGCCCCGCCGCCGACGCCGGCATCCAACGCGGGGACGTGCTGCTCGCGATTAACGACGTCGCCATCGATCGCGACGGCCATTACGACCATCCGCTCCACGGCAAACTCGCCATTCTCTACCATCTGACCAGCGAATTAAAGACAGGGAAACCAGCGAAATTCCACCTGCTCCGTGACGGCAAGCCGTTAACGGTCGAAGTCGAGCTCGCAGCCCGTGGGAGTCGGGAGGAGGTGATTCCGAGTTTGAGTATTAATGATGTGCCTCGATACCAGATGTTAGGGGGATTAATTTTCCAACCTCTCACCCGCCGATTGCTGACAGAATGGGGAAATAATTGGCGTCAACGCGCCCCGCTTCGCATGGTTTATTACGACACCTTTCAGAACGATCTCTTCGAGCCGGAGCAAAAAGAGGTCGTGCTCATGACCCGCGTGCTACCTGACGAATCTAATATCGGCTACGAAGATCTCGGGATGCTAGAGGTCACAAAAGTCAACGACCAACCCATCCGCTCATTTGATGACCTGGAGGCAGCCTTGGCTCAGCCCGTGGACGGATTTCACAAAATTGAATTTACCGAATCGCCCAACACCATTTATCTGGACGCGACCACGGTGGAAGAGCGGGACCCTATTCTCCGAAACAATTACGGTCTCCCCCCGGCCGGTTCCTGAGCCGGTCTTATCCGTCTGCCTGGCTCACCCCAAAATGGCTCACCCCAAAACGCACGCCCAAACGCACCCCAAAACGGAACCGCCTCGCGGTCTTCACGAAAATCTGCGGCACGATCCCCTCGCGATCTTTTGACCGGAGGGGGTGTCGCTCGGACCGATTGGAATCAAGCGCCGACAGGGGGATCGGGGATCGGGCCGAGGCGGGCGAGTAACCGGTCGAAAGTCTTGCTCAGTTGCGCGAAACGTTCGGCGATTGGGTCGAAGCGCGATACCCGCTCTTCGCAGCGGCGGGCTAAGGGCTTGAGGTTTTCGCCGAAATCTTGATAGGCTTGTTTTACTAGCTGCTGAAATTCTTCTTCCACAATTGCAAGGGTGCGCGCGCGTTGTTCGCTCATCGCCCCGTGGAATCCTTCGATGACCTGCCGCCGTTTGCCCAGGGTCACCAGCAGGCCGACAACAGCAGTAAAGCCAGCACCCAATGCGGCCAAGTCCATCCCCGGCAGGTGGGCCGCAAAATGCCCGACGGCAGCCCCGACCCCGGCCAGCAGGGCGACCAAAGTCATCCGTATCCAGAGGGTTGCTTGGAGGAGACCGCTCTTTAAACGGTCCCCCAGCCCGGCGTCAGCGTTGGCTTCGGCCAGTCGGTGGCTGATTTTTTCGGTAAGAACCTTTTGTTTCAAACGGAAGCTCTCAGGCAATTGCGGCGGGGCAAAGAGATCTTGGCCGGATAACCCCTCCTCCATGGCAGCGGTCAATTGTTCCCAGACGTGATCCAATTCCTCTTGAAGTTGGCCGAGCCCTGCTTCGATTTGGGCTTGAATGTCGCGTCGACGTTCGCTTTCCCAGTCGGCGGTAAACTGTGTCGTCCAACGTGCATGGGAGAATGCGAGGGAGAGTGTTCGTCCCGGCCCGAGGGATTGCCCGAGGGTAGCGGCTCCATTTTCCTCCGCCTTCCGTGCCGCCTCGCCAACCCGGTGCAAGAGACCGTCTATCTGGCGACCGGTTTGTTCCCGCATCCAGACCATGGTGCGGCTGAGCGCTTCCATTTGACCGCGATCCTCGCGAGCTGCGTGATGGAGTCGCTCGATTTCGCCGCGCAATTGTTCGAGCAACCCCTTTCCGCTGGTAGCCGTGGCTGCTAGTTTTCCCCGCCGATTCTCGCCGTCCGAAACGGTGTTGTTGATGTAATTTTCGAGGGCTTCAAACCGGCTCTCTTTCCAGAGTCGTTCCTTGTCGATGGCAGTGGTTTTTGCGAGAAAAGCGCTCTTGGCCGAGACGGCGAAGATGGGGCATTCCCGCCCGAGTCGTTCCAGGGCGGTTTGTTTCAAATGATCGACGACCGCCTCGACTTCCATCGGTTCGCGCAAATCGATTTGTTGCACGACGAAAGCGACATGTTTCAGCCACGTTTTTTGTACGTGATGAAGGAACTCCCAGGCGGATGCCCCCCAGGGATTGGTGATGGAAAAGACAAACAAGACGAGATCCGCCATCGGGAGATAGCGGTTTGTAATCATTTCGTGACCGGCAGCGATGGTGTTGGTGCCGGGGGTATCGACGATTTGGAAATCTTGGAGGAACCCAATTGGGCGTTCGCATTCGACGACAGAATCAGCGACAGGGATGTCCCGTTCCTGGGCACCGTATTTGAAGACGGCGATACGGTCGGTTGTGGGGAGGACGCTCGCTTTGCAGAATTCGCGTCCGAACAGGGCGTTAAGCAGAGTCGATTTCCCGGCTTTCACCTCACCGACGACGACAAAGAGAAACGGGTCCCGGAGCGCACGATGCAACTGGTGGAGGAGCTCCCGCACGTCCAATTGCACGCCGGCATCGCGGGCGAGAGTCGCAAGCACATAGAGCGCCGTGCCCAGCTCGGCCCGCTGCTCAATGTAATCGTCGCCGATCATTGCCGCCGAGAACTCGGGCAGCTCAAAGGGCTGCCGCGTTCTGCGGAGGGGACGCAGAGGTGGAGGTGGAGGTGGAAGGAGCCGGGTCGGGGAGACCGGTGGCAGATTGAATGGTCGGTTCGGCGAGTGCCTCTGCTTGTTGGCGCATTTCCATGTCGATCAATTGCTGCACCGTCGCGAACTTGAATCCTTTGGCGATCAGTTGATCGATGGTGGCTGGCATCGCCTGGATGGTTTGGGCATGTATGTCATGTGCGAGGAGGATTCCTCCGTTGGTCGCGCCATCCACCATCCGGCGAGTGACCACAGCCGGGCCCGGCTTTTTCCAATCAAGGGGATCGACCGACCACATGATTAAGGGATAACCAAACTCGCCGTAAATTTGTTGCCGCACCCTTTCGTTCATTGCGCCATACGGGGGACGCAAATTGGTGGACCGCGCACCAGTGGCGGCCAGGATGGCGGCGTCGGTTTTTTTTAGTTCCGCTCGAATTTTCGCCGCGCTTAATTTGGTTAGGGTCGGGTGGGACCAAGTATGGTTAGCAATCTCGTGCCCCTCATCCACAATCCGCTTAGCAATTTCGGGGTAGGCGGCGACGTTGCGGCCTACGACGTAGAAGGTCGCTTTGACCCCGCGCGCTTTCAGAATGTCGAGCAACTGGGGGGTGAGGGTCTTGTGCGGTCCGTCATCAAAGGTCAATGCCAGATA
>CAZSPO010000160.1:0-8099 GCA_964608775.1 uncultured Chthoniobacterales bacterium
GGCCGGGCACCGACTCGGCCAACGAAAACAGCCCGGCGGCGAATCGGCGTTGGGGATCAATGATAAGGGGTGGAGGGAGCAAATAGAGGTGCCGGTATCCGGTTCGCCATGCCTGGAAAAAGGCCAGTCGGCCCGCCTCAAAAAGATCGCAGCCGACGATCACCCCAGGCGGATGCGGCAAGAGGCAGGGGCCGAGGATGACGAGATGAAACCGGGCCAACCCATGAAACAGGGCGTCGATGGTGTAAAGATCCGCGCCCCGCAGAAAAAGAATGGCCGTGGTAATCCCGCGATTGTGCAAAATGCCGGGGAGCTCGGTCGCGGGGGTCGTGAGGAGGCTGAAATGATCGAATTGGACTCCGACCTGCGTGCTCTGTCGATGAAGGCCCGAGGCAAAGGCAGATAGTTGATTTAGCCCATAAGGAATCGGTAGATGGCGTTTCCGACGTTGCTGCCAGCGATCCACTTCTTCGTTGAGCGGGATGGAAGCAGAGATACACGCGATCGTGGTGCGGAAGGGGGTGCGCCCTTTGGTGCGCACCGCCCGCAGGGCGCGGCTGACGGCTTCCGAACTCTGGTAACCCAGGGTGGCCGCTGCCGCTTGGATGGTTTGGCGAGTTTCGAGCGGGATTTTTGCGGCGTGCCGCAGCGCCATGGAAACCGTGGCGACCGAGAACCCCGTTTCACGGGCGAGATCCCGCAGGGTCACACGGCGGCTGGAGCCCAGGGAGGCGTCCGGCGATCGAGAAGGATCGTCCGAATCGGGGGAAGGCATTCGGATAATTAAATGCCGTTCATCCAGGAGCAGGTCAAGCCAACGGAAGCCCGCGCAGGGGGCCGGTGGAAGTGGCGAAAGCCGTGTCGGGCAGGCCGAACTGGTTGAGGATCGAGACGTAAAGATTCGCCAACGGCAAACTGCTGCGCTCGAAGGCGAGGTGTTGGCCGTGTTGATAACGTCCACCAATGAGGACAACGGGGAGGTCATTGGTGGAATGGCTTGAACCATTGCCTAAATTAGAGGTGACCACGATGGTGGTGCGATCCAAGAGCGTGGCCTCCCCCTCTTTGGCATTCCGGAGGTTCTGCAGAAACCGGTTGAGCTCCTTAAAGAAGGCACCTTCCACAATCTTGAGCTGGGTAATGCTGGACTCCACCATCCCGTGGTGGGAGAGGTTGTGGTAACCCGCTTTGACGCCCGGAATGGTGACGGCGTCCTGACGATTGTATCCGAAGCTGATAATGCGGGTGGAATCGGTTTTGAACGCCAGGTAAGTCATATCGAACACATTGCGGACATTGCCGATAATGTCAGCCGGGTCATCGGGATCTTTGAGCGGGGAGCGGTCGACCTCCGGTTTGGGGGTGTCGAGCCATTCTTTGTTTTTCACCAAGCGACGTTCGGTGGCGCGGATCGCTTCGAAATATTCCGCAAGCTTCTCCTGATCACCATGGGATAAATGCGGTTGGATCGTTTTGGCATCCTCCATCACGAAGTCCATGAGACTCCGGCCCTGGTTGATTTCGCGCAGGAGACGGGCGCGATCCTGTTCAGTTTCGGCGGCGAAGAGTTTGGTGTAAGCATCCTCAATGCGGGCGATGCCGGGCACCATGGTGCCGCCCTCGGTCCAACTGAAGTTCGCACTCCCGGCATTCAGGTTCAGAACGTCGAAGCGGGTGTTGTCCCCGATGGTTTGAGCGAGATGTTGGTCGAGCGACCGCGCATTGCGTTCACTCGACGGAACCCCGGTGAAGATGCGGCTTTGTGAGGCATGCCCACCGCCCACACCTGGGTGGTCGAGGCCGGAGATGACGGTGAATTGATTTCGGAAATCCCCAATGGCGGCAAGGTATTCGGGAAGCGGATAATCGCCACCAGCGGTTGCGGGGATCAAGGCGTCCCGGAAAATGCCAAGAGGTAGGCAGATCAGGAGCAGGCGCCGCGGTTCTTGGTCGGGGGAGGCTGCGTGCAGGATCCCGCCGAGCGATTCCATCCAGGGCAGGGCGAGGGTGACGCCGACACCTTTAAGGAAGGTGCGGCGGGTGCTGAGTGGGGTGGCGGGCTGGATAGGCATGGCGAGGTGAGCGGTTTAAAGACTTAGGGTTTCAAAAAAAGGGGGCTTTGTACCAAGGCGTGAATCATGGTGCGCATCCCACCACCATGTGCATGGGTTGTTTGCACGATCTCCGCAATGTCATCCCGGTCGGCAAAGTCGAGCTCCCGGCCCAGGGCGAAGGTGGCCATTTTCTGGGCGACATTGGTGGTGACCAAATCGCGGCGTTCCATCAGCATGGCACGGAATTCTTCGAACGTCTCGAAATCGCTGCCGCCGACCAGTGCGGCGGCTGAGACCACGGGAACTCCTTCCACAATTTTCGGACGCCCGCCCTTCGTGGTTTGGAGGCCGCGATAGTGGTCGCGCCACCCGCCGATGACATCAAAATTCTCAAGCGCAACCCCGAGCGGATCGATCCGGGCGTGGCACGAAGCACAGGCCGGGATGTCGCGATGTTTAGCGAGTTGATCGAGAATGCTGGTCGCCCCACGGATGTCGGGTTCGATGGCGGGAACGTCGGGGGGCGGCGGCGGCGGCGGGGTGCCGAGAAAATTTTCGAGCACCCAGATCCCGCGGTGGATGGGGGAGGTGTTGGTGCCGTTGGAGGTCACGGCATGCATGCTGGCGTGGGTCAGCAGACCGCCGCGAATGGTGTTGGATTTGTCGAGGGCGACACGACGGAATTCAGGACCTTCGACGCCGGGGATGCCGTAATGTTTGGCAAGCCGCTCATTGAGGATGGTCCAATCGGAATCGATCAGGTTGTGGAGCGGGAGGTTTTTGTAAAAGAGTTCGGCGATAAACCCGTGGGTCTCTTCTGCGATGGCAAGCTCGAGGTCCTGATCGTATTCCGGGTAGAGGTTCGGGTCGGCTCGCATCTCGCCCACTTCGTTGACGCGCAACCATTGCCCGGTGAAATCTCGGATAAACCGTTTCGACCGGGGATCTTCAATCATCCGTTCGATTTCCGCCGACCGTTTCTCCGGAACCAAAAGGTCGCCGGAAGCAGCCGCAGCGAGGAGCTGGGCATCCGGGGTGGAGCGCCAGAGGAAATAGGAGAGCCGGCTGGCCAGGGCGAAGGCGTCCAGGGTGCCTGGAGGTTCCAGTTGGTACAGGAAACGGGGCGAAATCATCATCGCAACCAGCATGTTTTTGAGGGCCTCATCGTGGGGGAGGTCGGCGGCTTGTTGCTCATAAAAGGTGAGAAATAGATCGGCCGTTTGCGGATCGATAGGGCGGCGAAAAAGAGTCCCGCCGAAATGGCGGATAATCTCGCGAATATTGTCGGGGGCGCTGTCCGCAGGGTCCAGGGAGCCGAAGAGCGTTCGAACGCCGCGCGGCGGCCATTCGTCAAAGATCGGGCCCTCCATCACGTCGGAACGGATGACGATGACCGGGCTATCCGCTTCGATGGGGTTTTTATTGCGGCCCATGTTGGGAGGGCCGTCGAGCATGCGCAAGGTGATGTTGTCGCGCGGCATCATGTAGACTCGCACTTCAAATTCCTGCGGTTCTCCGGGTGGAACATAAAACGTCTCGATGGGACTGGAATGATCGGAGGCTGCGCCCCATCCGCTGTTGTGTTCGAAATGGAGCCGAACGGGCTGGCCGTTGTTGCGCGCGGAATAGGCGCGCACGGTGTAGCGATACCAACCGGGCTTTTTGATGCCGAAGAAGAGTTGGGTGTCGAGGGCGTTGGACGAATAATTCTGCTGGACGAGGGCCAGGTCCACTTCGGTCTCGCCGCGGAGCGGTTCGCGCAATTGCCCATTTTCCCACGCGTAGAGAGTGTATCCCAAATTGGGGTTGGCGGCGTGTTCCTCTTGGGCTTTGCGGTATCGAGCCTGCCCGTTCTCGTTGAGCAGGCTGAGCTGCTCAGGCGTCCGGTTTAAATTTTGATCATAATGCTTCCACGACCGCTCGTTCACCCGGTGCAGGGAGGATTCCACAAGGCGGGTGGGCGCTTCCGTCCCAAGGGCCAACACTTGATCAAGCACATAATTCGCAGCGCGGGTGTATTCATCGAGTTGCGCAGCGGACAGCATGAGGACGGCTCCGATCATATTGAAACCGTGGGAGGTGGCGTCTTCGGGAAAAGCAGCGGCGAACGAGCCGTGCACATCGAAGAGATCGGCGATGGTGTTCTCGTATTCCGCCCGATTGAGACGGCGCAGGACGACTTCACCGGTTTGCCCCTGAAGGGCGAGGCGGGCACGCTGGAGTTCGGATTCGATCCAGTCAGTGATCGGTTCGACCTCGGCGAACTCGGGTTGCAGCGGATGTTTGGCGGGGGGCATCTCCTCCAGGTAGAGGTTGTCGAGGACCAGTTGCCAAGAAGCCGCATCGGCCGCTGTTTCGGAGACGCCTAATTCGTCGATGCGAAAGTCTCCTTTCTGTTCATCGGGGCCGTGGCAACTGACGCAATATTTCTCAACAAATCCGCTCACCCCCTCGGGCAATTCTCCAGCGAAAGCCAGAATCGGGCTTGAGCAGGCAACAGCCATCACCCATGCCATTTTGAAAATACCGTTCATAGCTTCTTCTTAAGCTGCACCCCATCGCTGTCGCTGTCTAACAAGCTCATGCCATACCATCGGACAGATCCGGACATGATCGGCAGCGCGATCTTTTGCTTATTCCAAGCGTGAATTCCCGACGGGCGGCTGATCAGCCGAGAAAGCTTCCAGATCGATCGAGATATTAACCGGCCCGAGACCCCGGTAGTTCCAATCGACGTAAAGAGAGTCTTCGATCCGGTGCGAACGGAGGGGGGATGGCTCCCCCTGAATCCGGATCGCCACGGGCATGCAATCGGCGGGTATGAGGATACTGCCCTCCGCCGTTTCGCCGGAATAGGCAATCTGAAGGGTCAACATCTTCTCAGATAATTGCCAACGGGCGCGTGCATATTCATCATTCTCAGGGAAGTGCGCGGTCACCATGATTTCCGTCTCCTCAGTGGCAGCCCAACGGGGCGAGCATCGAAGATGTTGGAGACCGGTGCCGCCCGCGTTTTCGATGCCGCTGAGACCTTGTAATAGGGCGCAAACCCCGCTGGCCGCATGCCAGGGATGCAGCACCCCGAAGATGGCATCATCCGCTTCAAACCAAACCGGCGCATCGCAGAGGGTGATCCCGAAGACGAACCACCACCCGGCGTTGCGGGCGTGGTGCAGCGAGACCGATTTGATCGCAAGCTCAGGCCGAGGATTGTCCAGCCCCCAGACCGCATGGCCGACTGTGGCCTTGCCATTGTCACCGGAAAAGGCGACCCGACAGCGCCATCCCTCCACGCGATTGTATGGCACATCTTGCGGATACCAAAACCCGCAGACATGTTGATTGAGAAACACGTATTGCCGATGCGATGACCCGTCTTCGTATTCCAGGTCGACCCAGCCTATGAGTTGATTTTTGCTGGCTCCCGAAACGGTATGCAGAAAGTAGAGGCTCGCCGCTTTTTGGCCGACCGGGATGGTGGTGGTTTGTTGGTAAGCGGGGTCCAAGGCGAGTCCGATGGCGGACCGACGTCCGTGCGTGGCCGGATCAGTGAGGTCAAAAGGAATGTCATGATACACCTGGTGACCCGTTGGCATGATGGAAAAGTCGTTGCCATCGTTGCGATTCGTCCAGCCGGGCACCCCCTCAGCCCCTTCGCAACTAATATCTACATTGAGCTGTGGAAGAAGGTCCAGCGTTGTAAAGCCTCGCTCAGGGGCAGGTTCCTTCGTGCCGATATGGTAGTAAGGGGTCACGCCGTGATGCTTGTCCAGCAGGGCTTTAAGCCGCTTCAGGATATCCACCCCATAGGTTTCAAACCCGTGTTGGAATGCCCCGTATGCCAGGTCGGAACCGATGAAAGGGAAGACGCCGCCATTGACGTAATGCCAGGTTTTGAGGTGAAAGCCTTTCGGGAATGGAGGAAACATGGAAAAAAATTCCCCAGGGGCGCTGGGATCCATCTTTTCCCGGATGCCTTGATACGTTTGGATGATAGCTTTGGCGTTTTCGTGGGGGAGACCGCGTGTGAGGGCAATGGCGTTGCTGAGGGAAACCTGCTCCTGCATGTCGACACCATAGACGTTGGTGAAGTCGCCGTCTTCAGGAATCCAATGGACAAAGAAACGATCGTTCCAGGCAAGATCGCAGATACGCGACCAGATGGCCTCTCCCGTTTGGTCCCAGTATTCGGCTTGTTCCTTCCTTCCGAGGTGGCGATACATTTCTGCCAGTTGCCGACAGGCCTGGGCGAACCCGGTGTTGTCACCATGAAAAATCCCATAGCGGGAACGCTCCGGATCGTTGTTCATGATATCACCCCCAACACGGGTCGCTTCATTGGCAGGCATGAAATCCCAGGTGTCGAGGGTGAGCGGGCGTTTGATGAGTTGATATTTCTCGCTCCAACAGTAGGGACTTGTCATGTTGTAACGAAGGGCGCGTTCCGCGTTCCCAATGCGGTCGGCCAGCCAACGATCATCCCCGGTCGTCTTCCACGTTTGATAGACGGACTGGGCGAACAGGTATTCCACATCATTCTCCAGGGGCACGCGGAAACCATGGAAGTTTTCTGGATGAAAACTTTTAAAAAACTTCCCTTTGGCTTCGGGGAACCGGCTGGCTTGCGCGCCCCCTGGTCCCTTGTTAATAAAATCGAGGATCATCCCATCATCCGCCTGATAGTTGGCGAACAGATCGACCGTGTCTTTCAATTGCGTTTTGTAATATCGCATGCCGATGACATGGAACAAATGATTGCGAATCCAATTGCAGATCACAAAATAAAGGCGGTTCTGAAGGAAGTAGAATTGATCGCGATCGTTGGGGCCGGTGTAAAAATTAGCCTCCAATTGGTTGAGAAAATTCTTCCAGTATCCCGTGGAATCCTCAATTCCGGTTTTGCAGGTGACTTGGAATCCTGCGGTCGCAAGGGTCGTTCCCGAGGGCTCGTCGAGCGCGATGCGATGCCAGCCAAGGGCCCCGCTGACTTGGAACGAAGCCTCTTTGGAAAAAGGGATGCGCGCATACTCCCGGTTCTTGGCATCGAACGCGATGAGTGTGCCACTCGCGTCGGCGCGTGCCGTGATGGTTTCGAGCGGGGCGACGGGGGCATCAATGGCCCGAACCTCCTGGGAGCCGTGCAAGGTGAGAGAGAAGTCAGGCATGAAAGGAATGATGGGGAGTGGAAATGGTAGGGAGCTGCGTTTCAGAAGGCATTTTTGCCATTGGGAGAGGGGTCGGGAAAGAAAACGCGCTGAACCCGAAATTTGCCTCGGGATTCAGCGCGTTAATGAGCGGGATCAACTGTTTAAGCCTGGGTGCGACGGCGGTGACGGAATGTCGTGGCCGCGAGGCCCAAGCCGATCAGTAGGAGGAGCCCCGTTGAAGGCTCGGGCACGGCGGTAAGGACGAGACTGCCCGCTTCGACTTTCCAGCCCTGACCCCAACCGGTGTTGTCGATGATGTTAAAGAAGCTGGTCAGATCATCACCCAGGCTGGCACCGGCCACTTCGCCAGTGAAGAGGGTGAAGCTGTCGCCCATTTGAATAGCATCCGCCCCGGTCACACCGGAGAGGGTGAGGTTAATGGTGCCGGTCAGATTCAGGGTCATGCCATCGATTTGGTCGAACGAACTGGTAGTGGAATATTGCCAGTCCCAGTTGGAGCCGTTGTCGAGCGAGAGCATGGTCAGATTGAAGGTGCCGATCAGGTCACCACCGGCTGCGATCGTGCCGCCATTCTCGATCTGGGTGGTGCCGCCGAGCGTGCCGGTGCCGGAGAGAGTCGCCCCGGATGCGACGAGCGTGTCGGTGACGCTGGAAAGATTGGTTTGGACAGAGAGTTCGCCCGCCGCCACTTGGATGTCGCCGTTGTAACTATTTGCGCCCCCATTGGTGAGAGCGAGGATGCCGTCGCCGGTCTTGATGAAAGAGCGGATATTTGTGCCGCCGCTGAATTCGTTGATCGCACCGGAAAGCGTCACGGTGTTGCCGCTGGAGACTTCGATGGCCCCGCCCGTGCCGGTGGAATTGGTCCGTTGCAACT
>CAZSPO010000161.1:0-8091 GCA_964608775.1 uncultured Chthoniobacterales bacterium
ATTGATAATCTGATGGAGCGCACCGGTGCCCCTCTGTTTTACGGGTTGGACGGCGTCGGCTTTCGGGGGAAACGGGCAAGGGAAGCGACGCTCGGTGGCCTGATCGATTTGATTATTCCGCTCGTGCTGGCTGGCCTCACGGTGCTCAACACCATGAAAGGTTCTGTCTACGAACGGCGCGATGAAATTTATGTCTACAACGCGGTCGGGATTTCTCCCCGCTACGTTTTCTTCATGTTCATGGCAGAAGCCATGGTCTACGCGGTGGTCGGCTCGGTGCTCGGCTACCTAGTCAGCCAGGGCGTGGGTCGGATTCTGACCGAACTCGGGCTCACTGGCGGTCTGAACATGACCTATGCCTCGCTTTCTACCATTTATGCGTCGCTCACCATCATGGCCGCTGTTTTCATTTCCACCTATTTCCCGGCTAAATCCGCCATGGAAATCGCGAAGCCGGCTGATGAATCCGGCTGGCAACTGCCTGAGCCTGTCGAAGATGTGCTCAGCTTTGATCTGCCGTTCAACTTCGATGCCCAACAGCGGATGGCGGTGCTGGCCTTTTTCAATCGATATCTATTGGATCACGCCGAAGGTGGGGCAGGGCGGTTCTTTTCTTCGACCCCGACCATGGGCTATGTGGAAACCGAAGATGGTCCCGTCCCGCAGATCGAAGCCAGAATTTGGCTAAAACCGTTCGATCTCGCCGTCTCCCAACAGATGCAAATCCAGGTGCCCCCCGATCCGGAGACCGACCAGTTTAAGGCCAGAATTGTTTTGACCCGTCTGACGGGCACTCGCGAGGCTTGGACTCGGCTCTCGAAGAGCTACATCGGATTGGTCAGACGCCACTTCCTCCACTGGCGCGCGGTGGGTGATGCCGACCGCGAGGCCATGTTCCTTGAAGCCCGCGCCCGGTTTGAAACCGACCTCGCAGCCCGCCAGCCATCCCCGGCTCTTTCCTGATCGCACCCTCCCTTTCTCGCAGCATGGCTGAACCCAAAATCACTGACAAAGAACTTGAGCGATACCGTTCGTTGCTCGACATGCCGAGCGAGTTCAAGGACGGCTTCGGCTGGACAACGATTGCGGGGATCTTGTTTTGCGGCCTGATCATGATGCCGGGTGGTATCTACCTCAGTCTCATGACCGGGAACCAGATCGGCATGGCGGGCCAATGGGTCACCGTCATTCTCTTTATGGAGGTCGCCCGACGGGCGCTCAAACCGCTCAGCAAACAAAATCTCGTCGTCCTCTTGCATGCCGCCTTTGTGATGATGGCAGCCAATGCCATTTTCCCTGGTGGCCCCTTAGGTCATCTGGTTTTTCGCGCCTACTTGGTGGGGAGCGAAGCAGCTCGCGACGCCGGGATGATGGGGCTCTTCCCGACGTGGTTTTCTCCGGCGCATGATAGCGAGGCTGTTCTCCGGCGCGATTTCTTTCATCAAGATTGGCTGGTCCCCATTCTGGTCACCCTAGCGGTCGTTCTCATCTCTTTGGTGAAACGCTACACGTTGGGGTATTTCCTCTTTCGGATCACTTCCGATGTGGAGAAATTGCCGTTCCCCCTCGCCCCGATCTCTGCGCAGGGAGCCATGGCGCTGGCTGAAGCGGATGAAAATGTCGAAGCAGTCAGGGTCGAGGAAGAACGCAAGAAGGGCGAACCCCAGCCTGAAACCGCCACGGAAACCTTCAAGGAAAGCGATCCGCACAAGAAGAAACAGAAGAGCGAACGCTGGCGCCTCTTCTCTCTCGGGGCCTATCTCGGGATTGCCTTCGGATTTCTCCAAGTCGGTGTCCCCGCTGTCACCAGTCTTTTTCTGGCCAAACCTTTCTACCTCATCCCGCAACCGTTTGTGGATATGACCACGGCCACGGAAGGGTTCCTGCCAGCGACTCCGACTGGGCTCGCCTTGGACCTCGCCGTCTTGTTTCTCGGGTTCGTCCTGCCGTTTTGGTCGGTGATCGGGACATTTATCGCCATCCTCCTGACGATCATTCTCAATCCCATCCTCCATCACTTCGGCATCCTTCAGACTTGGCAGCCCGGGATGGATACGGTCAATACGACCTTCTCAAACAATGTCGATTTCTGGCTCAGCTTCGGGCTCGGAGCCGCTTTCGGCATCGCCGCGGTCTCTGTGTGGTCGATGGTGCGGGATCTTCGGGCGAAGTCAGCCGAACTTCGGAAAAAAGAATCCGCAAAAGAAGCTCGGCACGATATCTGGGCTCCTCCTCGGGAGGGCCGTGGCGATTACCCGCTCTGGATGGCCTTGCTTGCTTACACCGGTGTCTCGGCTTGCTTGATTGCGATGACTTTGACTCTCCTCGGATTTAGTTGGGGAATTTTCTTTTTCCTCATTTTCTTCTCCTTTCTCTTCAATCCTTTCGTCTCCTATGTGAACGCTCGCCTGCTCGGGATCGCCGGGCAAAATGTCGAGATTCCGCACGTAAAAGAAATCGCCTTCATCGCTTCGGGTGCCAAAGGCATCGATATTTGGCTTGCCCCCGTTCCGATCGATAATTTTGGCAATATGGCCCAGCAATTCCGCGTCAATGAACTGACCGGCGTTAGTTTTTGGTCCTTGCTCAAGGCGGAACTTGTCGCCGTTCCGATCTTGTTTCTCTTATCCCTCGGTTTTTGGGCTTTCATCTGGAAATCGGACCCCGTCCCCAGTTCCTTCTTCCCTGCCGCTCAAGTGAACTGGGAACTGCAGGCGAAAAATAGTGTCCTGATGTATTCTTCCACCCTCACCGATGAAACGGGGAACCGGCGACCCTTCGAAGAGACCGAGCTCGGCAAAGCCCTCAAATGGCCGGTTGTGACGGTCGGCTTTGGCACGATGACCATTCTCTTCACGGTGATGAGCGCCCTCGGTCTGCCGGTCATGTTAGTCTACGGGCTCATGCGCGGTTTTGGGCAGCTCCCCCATTATATGGTTTTGGAGGTGGTCGGCGCTTTTTTAAGCCGCTTCTATCTTCAGCGAAAATTTGGTGAGAAAAATTTCCTGCGGATGGCTCCCACCTTGCTCGCCGGTTATATGACAGGAGTCGGCTTGATTGGCATGGCCACCATGGCTCTGCGATTGATCGCCTCCGCCATTTCCACTGCTCCATTTTGATCTCCATGTCTGCTGAACACCCAGCCCACCCCATTCCGCGCCAAGTCCGGTTGCCGCTCCGCATCGCTTTCGAGGTGGTGATGCAGGGGATCCGCATCCGATTCGGGCGATCGGTTGTCACGGTCACGGGGGTCGTCTGCGGGATCGCCTTTCTCATGTCGATCCTTACCGGGCAGGCATTGAAGAAAGGGGTGGAGGCCGAGGATAATCTCCGGTTGGAAGTCAATCGGATGGCCAACTTTTTAACCACCGAAAGCGGCCCTGCGCGTGATCGGATCTTTTCCCTCGTCGTGGTCGGCCCACTCGATCCCGCAGAAACACGGCTGATCACCAAACTCGCCTTGGATGGGGCGGAGGGGTTCCGTGTGGAGACAGAAGAAGCTCGGTCTGCTCTGCCGGCGGAGGTCCGAAACTTGGCCGAAATCACCCCGGACGACGCATTCACAGCCGAATCCAGCGGAATCCTCGTATTGGGAGGAGCGGTGCCCGCCCTGGATTGGGAAGGTCGGCTGCAATCCGCCCGCCAGCAGATCTTGGCTTGGAGCCGACCGCAGGAATCGCCTCCGACTTTGGCCAATGGCATCGTGATCTCCATGGGCCGCGGCCCTTCCGCAGAACTCCTGGCCCGACAGGCCCGCGACGCCGAGAAAGAGCGGTTCCGCAGCGCCTGGATCGTGATCATTTCCCTTTTGGTCACCGTGATGGGGATTACCAATGCCATGCTCATGTCGGTGACGGAACGGTTTCGGGAAATCGGCACCATGAAATGTCTTGGGGCGCTCTCTTCTTTTGTGCGCACGATGTTCTTGATTGAGTCCGGTTTAATGGGCTTGGTCGGAGGGCTTGTGGGGGCGGTCACCGGGGCGCTCTTTTCCATTGTGCTTTACGGGTTTACCTACGGATTTTCCTTAATGAGCGCTTCTCTCGCTGCTTCCGCCGTCGGGTTGATCGGGGCTGGGGTGCTCTCGCTTCTTTCTGGTTTTGCATTGTCGATTCTGGCCGCACTCTACCCGGCCCAGGTCGCTTCTAGCATGGTGCCCGCCACTGCACTCCGGAGTAACGTCTGATGACTGCCCACCCTCCCAATCGTTCCAACCAGGAATTGCTCGCACAATTCTTCGATTTCGAACGCAATGACGATCGTCCAATGGTAATCCGGGCGGTGGATGTCCATAAAATTTACCGCCATAGCGGCCAAGAAACCCACGCCTTGCGCGGGGCAACCCTCGACGTTTACAAAGGGGAATATCTCTCCATCATGGGACCGTCGGGTTCCGGAAAATCGACTTTGTTCAACGCGATCGGAGCGCTCTCCCGCCCCACTTCCGGCAAGGTCTATATCGACCAGGTCGATATTGCCCAGTTGGACACGGATGAGCTGGCCTGGCTTCGCTGTCGGAAAATCGGTTATATTTTTCAAAGCTACAACCTCATCCAAGTCATGACCTGCTTGGAGAACGTGATGCTGCCCATGAGCTTCGCCGGCATCGAAGGGGAGGCGGCCCGTGAGAAAGCGATCCACATCCTGACCATGGTCGGACTGGGCCATCGGGTGCTGCACAAACCGGCGGAACTTTCCGGCGGTCAACAACAACGGGTCGCCATTGCTCGATCCCTCGCGAACAGCCCTGAAATTGTTCTCGCCGACGAACCAACCGCCAATCTCGACCAACATACCGGCCAGGAAATGATCGATCTCCTGGATGAACTAAAACAACGGTTGAAGGTCACCATTATCTCGGCGACCCATGACCTGAAAATGTTGAAGAAATCCGACCGCATTCTTTGGATTGAAGATGGCCAGATTGTGCGGACCGCCCGACCTGAGGAACTCGACTTTACCTCGCAGGAGTTTCACTGATGCGCCCTCTACCCACCCCATCGCCTCAACACGTGGCCGACCCCCTCCTGGCGGTGCCGAGGGTCGCGCCTTATGTCCGGGTGAAAATCGACCCGAGCGGTTGCGCCCAAATCAAACGGCAACAACCGCCAGGCCGCGGGTTGCGTGGCTGGTTGGCCCGCCGCTTCGGCATGTTTCAAACCGGACGGGTCAATCTTGACGAACGCGGCACCTTTTTTTGGCAGCAATTGGATGGTCGCCGAAACCTCCGCATGATCGCTCGGCTGATTCGGAACCGGTTTTCTTTGAAAGAAAAAGAGGCGGCAGACGCCGTGGTGCTCTTTACCAAAGCCCTCATGCGCCGAGGTCTCATTCTCTTGGACCTTGGGTATCGACAGGAGCCTACCCCATGAGTGAACCGTTGATCCGCGTTGAAAACGTGAAAAAGCTCTACCGAACGGGCGACGAAGAGGTCTGGGCGTTGCGGGGGATTTCTCTGGAGATTGAGGACGGGGAGTTTCTGTCCATCATGGGGCCGTCCGGTTCGGGAAAATCGACGTTGTTCAATCAGATCGGGGCGCTCGATGTGCCGACCGAGGGGCGGGTCTTTTTTGAGGGCCAAAGCGTCTTCGATTTAAGCGAAAGCCAGCAGGCCTGGTTTCGTTGCAACAAGATCGGGTATATTTTTCAAACGTTCAATTTAGTGCCGGTCATGAGCGCCTTGCAAAACGTCACCCTTCCGATGGTCTTTCAGGGCACGTCAAAGGAAGAGGCCGAACGACGGGGGACTGCGATCCTGAACCGGGTGGGGCTCGGCCACCGATTGCACCACAAACCGTTCGAACTCTCCGGTGGCCAACAGCAACGGGTGGCGATCGCCCGGTCGCTCTCCAACAAGCCGACGGTGATTCTTGCCGACGAACCCACTGGGAATCTCGATACCAAAACCGGTTCCGCCATTGTTGAACTCTTAAAAGAGCTGAATCAAGACGAAGGCGTCACCGTCATCTGCTCTACGCACGACCCCAAGATGATCACCAACTCGAAACGCGTCTGTTGGATTTTGGACGGGCGCCTCGACAAAATCACTAGCGGCGCCGATTTCAAACTCGAGCAAATGGAACAGGATAGCCGGGTCGGCGGAAAGCTAGACACCCATGTGACATAATCCCCGAAGGATGGGGGCCAACATCGCCTGCGCCCTTCCCTTGCCTCGTGTCATGTTTGATGAATCTTTGTTCGTTTCGTTATCCAGCGAATGTCGTAACGGTAGGAAAATGAAGGGAAAAGCCAAGGTGTCCCCCGGCTGGAATGGAACGTTTTAAGCGGTGAACCGGTCCCCGATTGTATTTTGAAAAGGACGGGGGGGGAGGGTGCAAACGTTTTTCGGCTGAAGCCTTTTCCCGATTTACGCTCAACATCCGCTTTACCCTGGCCAAAGCTCTTACTAAAGTCCGGCCATGCCACCCGGGTCCACTCCTTCTACCGCTCCTTCTGCCGCTCCGATGAAATTGATGGCGGCTAACCGAAGTGAAATTGCCATCCGCATTTTCCGTGCCGCCACAGAACTCGGTCTGCGCACGGTCGCTGTTTACGCCAACGAAGATCGATTTTCCGTTCATCGCTTTAAAGCCGACGAAGCTTACCTCGTTGGCGAAGGCAAAGGGCCTGTGGCGGCTTACCTAGATATTGCGGGCATTGTCGCGCTTGCCAAAGAGAAGGGGGTTCATCTCATTCATCCTGGGTATGGGTTTCTCTCGGAGAACGCGGACTTCGCCGAGGCGTGCGAAAAGGCTGGGCTCACTTTCGTTGGCCCTAGCGCCCGACTTCTCCGGCTCATGGGGGATAAGGTGAGCGCCCGCGAAGCCGCTAAAAAGGCTGGGGTGCCGATTCTCCCAGGCACCGATGATCCGGTGACCGACCGGGAAACTGCCCTGGCGCTCGGGGAAAAAATCGGATTCCCGCTCATTATCAAAGCAGCGTTTGGCGGTGGCGGGCGTGGGATGCGGGTGGTTCGGAAAAAGGCGGACCTTGGCCCCTTGCTCGACGAGGCCCGGCAGGAGGCGGCCAATGCATTCGGCAATCAAGCCGTCTTTCTTGAAAAATACATCGGTCGCGCGAAACACATCGAGGTGCAAATCCTCGGCGATCGACATGGCAACGTCGTCCATCTTTACGAGCGCGATTGTTCCGTCCAGCGTCGGCATCAAAAAGTCGTCGAGATCGCCCCGGCCTTCGGTCTCGATCCGGAGTTGCGCGAAGCGCTCTGCGGGGCGGCTCTTCAACTCGCCCGCACCGTCCGATACGACAATGCGGGCACCATTGAATTTCTCGTCGATCTCGATTCGGGAGAGTGGTTTTTCATTGAGATGAACCCTCGGATCCAGGTGGAACACACCGTCACCGAGGAGGTCACCGGCCTCGATCTCGTCCGGTCCCAAATCCTTGTTGCCCAAGGCCTTCCTTTGCACGGCCCCGAGATCGCCATCCCGCAGCAGGAAGCGATTTGCTGCCGGGGCGTCGCCGTGCAATCCCGGGTGACCACCGAGGATCCCGAGAATAAATTTACGCCCGATTATGGGAAAATCCTCACCTTCCGGTCCGCCGCCGGCTACGGCATTCGGTTGGACGGCGGGATGGGAGACACGGGGAGTGTGATCACCCCCTTTTACGACAGTTTGCTGGTGAAAATTACGGCGAAAGGCCCCGATTTCCCGGTGGCGCTGCAACGGTTGCACCGTGCCCTGCGCGAATTCCGCATCCGCGGGGTGAAGACGAATATTCCGTTTGTTGAAAATGTGATTCTCAACGAGGAATTCCGCTCCGGGATGGCGACGACCACCTTGATCGACAACACCCCGAGCCTCTTTGTTTTCAGGCCTCGGCGTGATCGCGCTTCGCGTCTACTCAGCTATTTGGGGGATGTGGGCGTCAATGGGAATCCACACGCGAAAGGGTATAAACCGGGCCGCATTCTCCCGCGGGCACCGATTCCCCCGGCCCTGCCTGGCGGCATGCCCACGGCAGGATCGCGCCAGCGATTGTTGGAGCTCGGTCCGCAAGGGTTCGCCGAGTGGGTGCGCAAACAGCGCCCCCTGCTCATCACCGACACCACCTTCCGGGATGCCCACC
>CAZSPO010000162.1:0-7997 GCA_964608775.1 uncultured Chthoniobacterales bacterium
AGTCAAATTCAGATGAAGTGGCCCTGTCCCCAGGGCAGATCGATGGATTTCAGAGCTTTTCGTGTCGACCATTTTCCCGCAAACATGCGGGTTGGTATTTATATGGCCTTCTTGACCACGATTCTTCGCCTGCTTGCGATCGCGTTGTTCAGCGTGATGGGCGTCGGCCTGGCTTCTTGCAGCTTTGAGGAGCTCCGTCGGGTGCGCCAGATCGAGCGGATTCCAGAAAGCCCGGTCGCTGAATTACTGACCGGCGAAGCCAAGAGCCAAGGGGAGGCCACCACGTTGTCCGCGATGGTGGCCGGGCCGTATTCGGGGGTGGCCGCTCTTTATTTGGTTGATCTCGTCGAACGGGAGGAGACCGATTCCGATGGCGACACGAGATGGGTCACTGTGCGCCGGGAGATCAGCGGGGGCGATTTTCTCCTGAAGGACGGAGGGGGGGAGGTGCGGCTGGTCAATCCCGCAGCGACGGAGGTCAAGGCCCCGAAGAAATTTTCCCGCCGGGAGGGGGACATGCGGTATTCGGAGTTCCGGATCGATCCAGGGGATTCGGTCTTTGTGAGTGGCTTCATTCGGTGGGAGTCGGGGAAGCCGACCTTTCGGTTTGATGCCCCGGGGGATTATGTCCCGCTGATTTCCACCGAGCCGGAGCTGGCGACCCGCAAGCAGATCGCTCTGGGCAGCTTGGCCTTTTGCGCTGCCGCGGTGGTCTGTTGGAGTCTGGCCGTTTATCAGGTTTGCCGACTGTTCCGGGTGCATCTCACCCTGCTCTTTTTGGGGCTGCAAGGAGCCGCTATTTCCATGAGCCTTTTGGGGTTGGGGTTGCAGGCGGCCCACCAGGAGATCGCGGCGGCTCATGCGCGAATCACCCGGTTGGGGGGGGACCGGCTGGCTCTCTTGCGGGAGGCAACGCAGGATCCGGAAATGCAGTGGGATCGTCTGCCGGAGATGCCGACGGAAGGGAGGCATCCGCAAGCAATCCGGATGCGGGCGGCCGTGCTGGGCTATGCGTCTGCGGCCGTCCGCTTCAACCGGGCGATCGGCACGCTGCCGGAATCGCTGCTGGCGGCCGCGAGTGGGATTGCACCCGTGCCTTCCCCGAAGCTGCCCCCTTCGTTGCGGGAAGAGGCGGAGCGGCGGGAAGAGAAATTTCAACCCACCCGGTTGGGGGCGGGAATCGCGCTCGGGGCGGCGGGGGGCTCGGTGGCCTTGGCGTTATGGTTTAGTCGGCTCGGGTTCGGCACGGTGAAGAAGAAGCGGTTGGTCGAGAACATTCCCACCACCAAAACCACGGGGGTGGTATACGGCTTGAACGAGCTGACGGGCACGGCAGAGGTTGTCCCTCCCGCCGTGCCGCTCACGGGGCCGCTCACGCAATTGGGATGTGTTTATTACGCTTACCGCATCCAAGAACGCCGTGGCACGGGAAAGAATGCGCGATGGGTGACCGTGCATTCCGAGAAAAAAATGATGCCCTTCCAATGTCGGGATGCGGAGGGAGAGATTGAGGTGTTTCCCGAAGGGGCGGAGTTTTTGTCAGGGAAAACGAAGCGCAAGCGGGAAGGAGCCAGGCGATACACCGAGACCCGGATTGAGACGGGGGATTCACTTTACCTCTTGGGATCGGCCAAGCCCGATGAAGCGACAGGGGAGCGGCTCGTTATCTGCCGGGAAGCGTCGGCATTTTTTCTGATCGCGAATTTGAGTGAACGCGACGTGTTGCAGCACAAAGCAGGAGCGGCGTTCCGCTGGTTGACGGCAGCGATGAACGTGCTTGCTGTGGGCGGCTTGGCAGCGGTGGCCTGGATCGGGGGAATGAACGCCGCGAGCTACAGCGCGGCGGGGTTGGCTCCGGCTTGTTACGCGCTCGGGATTCTCGCGATTTTGATGTTTAACGACCTAGTCTTCTTGCGCCAACGCACCCGGGCCGCTTGGAGCAACATCGAAGTTGCCCTGAAGAAGCGGCACGATTTGCTCGGGCAATTTCAAAAAGTCGCCACCGGACTCCTCGCCCATGAACGGGAGCTGCTGCCCCGGTTGGCGGCGCTTCGCACGAGTCCGGCGGCGGGCCCTGAGCTGCTGGCATTGCGGGAGGCCTGGCCGGTGCTCCAGTCAAGCGAGCTGGCGATCCAAATCAGCGCGGCAATTGTGCGAGTAGAAAATGAGATCGCCCTGATGCGGGAAGGCTATAACAACGCGGTCGAACGCTATCGGACGCGCTGCGGGCATTTTCCCGAGTGGGTTTTTGCCCGGCTTTTTCACTTTAAAGAAGCGCCATTCTGGTCGGGGGACGCCGGGCCGGGCGATGGGGCGGACGAATTCCAAAGCCCGGTTTCGGTGGCTTGACCGACCTGTTTAATCTCCCCGGGCGGGCAGGTATGAGCCATTGGCGTTGCCCCGTCCGACTCCCACGGATGGCGAAATTTCCGGGGGCAGACCCGCGCGGGCATTGCAATTCCCGAAGAGACTGCCGCATAGTGGTGGTTTACATGCCTGACCACGATATCCTCATCGTCGGAGCCGGACCCACAGGGTTAATGTTGGCATTAGAGTGCCAGCGGTTCGGACTCTCTTTTGCTCTCGTCGAGAAACGTCTCCAGCCTTCCGAACATTCCAAGGCGCTTGGGATTTGGAGCGGGACTCTCGAAGCCCTCGCGCCGCTTGGCCTGACGGAGATGTTTCTTAGTCAGGGCCTGCGAATTGAGGCGGCGCGATTCGCTGATCGCGGTCATGAGCTGGCCCGCTTCGATGCAGCGGAGGGCGTTGATTCGCTCTATCCCCACCCGATCATCCTGCCCCAAAACGAGACGGAATCGCTTTTGAACACCGCCTTGGAAGCGAGAGGAGGCCGGATGGAGCGGGGGTTGGAACTGATCGACTTGCGTCAGGAACCGCAAGGAATCACTGCGACCCTCAAGGGGACGGACGGCACCCTTTCCACCCGCACCTGCCGCTACTTGGTCGGGTGCGACGGCTCCCGAAGTGCGGCCCGCAATCTGGCTGGGGTCGAATTCCCAGGTCGCACGGAACCCGCGACATTTCTGCTCTACGACGGGCCGATCGAGGGGCATCCAGGCTTTCCTGAAATGATGGCCTGCTGGAGCGGCGAAGGAGCCATTCTGGCTTTTCCGATCAAGCCGGGGCTCTATCGCCTGATTTGCCAGCGGGAACGAGGGGAAGATCTTTCTCCGCCAACCCGGGAAGAGCTCCAAGAGCAGGTGGATCGAAATGGGCCGCCGGGTTGGAAACTGGGTGAGCCGTTGTGGGTGTCGGCCTTTCGGATCAGTGAGCGGATCGCCGATCGTTTTACCCAGGGCCGCGTCGTGCTTTGTGGGGATGCCGCTCATATTCATAGTCCAGCCGGTGGTCAGGGGATGAATACCGGGATGCAGGACGCTGCGAATCTCGGCTGGAAATTGTCGGAACTCATTCGGCTCAAAGCCACTCCCCCAGACCACTGGCTCGACAGCTATCAGGCGGAGCGACATCCCGTGGCGGAATCGGTGGTGCGGGGCGCTTCGGACAAGCTGCGTTTTGGCCTTGCCCAGGGGTTGCTGGCCCGGGTGATCAAGGATTTAGCCGTGAGCACGGTGTTTCAGTCAGCGGCATTCCGCAAACATTTGGCATTGGAACTCTCGGAGCTAGGAGTGCAGTATCAAGAGAGCCCGCTTCTGGCTGCCGACGCCTGGGCTTATTCAAATGGCGGATTCCCCCCGGGCACCCGGGTTCGCAACGCGACGGTCACAAATCTTGCTGGGGAGACCCATCCTCTTTGGGATGATTTTCTGCATCCGGGGTTTACGCTGCTTTTCTTCAGCGGGGAGGAGGCGGCGGAGGCGGCGACCCTGTGGGAGGCCCTCTGCGGGACGCTTGCGCAGGAAGCTCCCGGGGCACCAATCCGGACGCTCGCGATTTGGCAGGCATCCGGTTCCGCAGACCGGGTGGCTTCTGCGTCGATACGATTCGACCCGAGTGGCGTGGTTCACCGGCGGTTTGGGGTGCACGGGGCCGGGTGGTATTGGATTCGCCCGGATCTTTACGTGGGGGCTCGTTCCTGCCCGGTCTGCCTGGAGACCTTGCGGAGTGTGTTGCATCTTTATTTTAAAGTGCCGGAAGATGAATCGACGACAAATCCGTAGGGCAGATCGGCCTGGCACGATTTGAGCTCCCGACTGCGGTAGGCCATGCAAATGGAACGTCAAACGGCGAAGAGGGGGAGCTCCCCCAAGGCAGAAGCGCCGCCGGAAGGGGTGGCCGATCTCCTCGACGCCCTACCCGGACCCGCTTGGTTTTTGGATGCGGATGGCGACCTGGCTGCGGCGAATCCCGCGTTTCACACCTGCTTCTCGGTGGAACCCGAGGCCCTGGGTCAGCCGCTTCCCGTTCCATTCCGGCAGATCGGATGCCGGATGGAGAATGCAAGCCAGACAGTTCGCCTCCCCCTTCGGTGCGGAAGTGTGCGCCCTTTTTTGGTTCTGCCACTCCCCTCCGCAGCGATAAAAATGGCGTCTTATCGCGGATGGATGGCGGTGGAGATGCCTCCTGATTGGCAGGAAGCTCGCTCTGATCCGACGGGCGAAATCCGCTTGCAACGATTAAACCGGCTCCATGCGCTTCTGAGTCGCACCAACGAAATCATCCTCCGCGCCCGCGCTCCCAAAGAGTTATACCGGGAGGCTTGCCGGTTTGCCGTCGAAGCAGGGGGGCTTCGGCTGGCGTGGATCGCGGAATGGAGCGAAACCGGGTTCAAAGTTGTCGCGCAATTTGGGGAGGATCGCGGCTACATTCGACAAGTGGCGACCCATCTCAATGAGGCGTCCGAGGGGGACGGTCCGGTTCGTCGGTTGCTGGCCAGCGGACTGTATCATTACACGAACCAGATTGCCCGAGACCCAGGATTTGTCCATCGACAGGAAGCGCTTGCCCGGGGGTTGCACGCATGCGCTTCGTTCCCCCTCATGCTGGGGGGCCGGGTATATGCGGTCTTGACGGTGTATGCGGATGAACCGGGCTTCTTCCAGGATGAAGAACTTTCGGTGTTGAGTGCGTTGGCGGATGATCTTTCTTTTGCAATGGAAGCGATTCGTCGGGAGGAAGAGCGTCAGCGAGCCGAGGCGCAATTCAAAGCGGGGGAGCGCCGGATGGCCACCCTCCTTGCCAATCTGCCCGGCATTGCTTACCGATGCCGATTGGACGCGGATTGGACCATGGAGTTTTTGAGTGATGGATGCCGCGAAATCACGGGGTATGACCCGACTGATTTGCTGCATAACCGCCTTCTGAGTTACGTCGAACTGATTGTGCCCGAAGACCGAAAGCGGGTGGCCGATCTCGTGGAGCGTGCTGTCCGGGCCGGGCAATCGTATGAGCTTACTTATCGGATCACCCGGGCGGATGGGAGCCTGCGGTGGTGCTGGGAACGGGGCGTGGCTGTGCTCGACCCGGCCTCCGGCGGCGATCTGCGGCTGGAGGGTTTCATCACCGACATCACCGCCCAACGGGAAGCCCAAACCCGCATACGTCGTCAAGCCGAGCTGCTGAATAAGGCGAGCGACGCCATCACGGTTTCCAACTCGGCGGGGCGGATTGAATACTGGAATCGGGGAGCTGAAATGGTTTACGGCTGGATGACCCATGAAACGATCGGCAAACCGCTCAGCTCTCTCCTCGCCCTGCCACCCGAGACCGAAAGGGAAGCGACGCGGACGTTGGCGGAAACGGGGGGCTGGACGGGTGAACTCCTCCCACAGCGCAAAGATGGCACCCCGGTGATGGTCCGCTCCCGCTGGACCCTAATCGTGGGCGATGCAGGCGAGCCGGATCGCATCCTCCGGATTGACACCGACATCAGCGAGCGACGTCAATTGGAAGAACAGATGCTCAGAGCTCAACGCCTTGAAAGCATTGGCTCGCTAGCGGGTGGTGTGGCTCACGATTTGAACAATGTGCTGGCTCCCATTCTTGTCTCGCTCGACTTGCTCCGTCCGGCGTTGACTCAATCCGAACACGTCGCCTTGCTGGATACGGTCCGCACGAGCGCGGTCCGGGGCGGCTTGATGATCCGGCAGATTCTCAGTTTCGCCCGCGGCCTTGAATCGGAGCGGGCTGAGATCGACCCAGCTGACTTGCTAGCCGACCTTCGCCTGCTCATTCGGGAAACGTTGCCTCGTTCGATCGCACTCGAAGTCGAAGCGACTGACTCCCTCCCGCTTCTTCACGCCAATCCCACGCAACTCAATCAAGTGCTCTTGAACCTGTGTGTGAATGCCCGGGATGCCATGCCGCACGGAGGCCTCCTGCGGGTTTCCGCTTTCGCCCATCCCCGCGTCGGGGCGAGCCGTGAGGGGGGGCAGCCGGATGTGGTGTTGGAAGTCGCCGATACTGGCTCCGGGATGGAACCCGAGGTGATCCAGAAAATTTTCGAACCTTTCTTTACCACCAAAGCGCATGGGCACGGCACCGGACTCGGGCTGTCCACCACGCGCTCGATCATTCATCGTCATGGCGGTTCTCTGGAAGTCGAATCCGTCCCGGGTCGGGGATCGACTTTTCGCGTGGTATTACCCGGTTTTCCTCACCCAACCCAATCCGTGCCCTCTCCTCCTCCTCCCCTCACCCCTATTCAGGAAGGCACCGGCGAGATGATTTTCCTCATCGAAGACGAAGCCTCCATCCGATCAATCGTCGAGCAAGTGTTGCAAACCTTCGGTTACCGGGTTTGCACCGCTGACAACGGTCGGGATGCCGTCGCCTTCTTTGCCGAGCATCATGCCGAAGTGGACCTCGTGCTCTCCGATATGATGATGCCGTTGCTGGACGGTCCCGGCCTCGTCCAAGCTCTTCGAGAGATTGATCCCGCCGTTCGGATCGTTGGGGTGAGTGGCTTGCCGGTCGAAGACATCTTTGCCGATGCCGATCTTGATGCGTCGGTGTTGCACGGATTCTTATCCAAGCCGTTCAGCGCCGATGATCTCCTGCGGGTGCTCACGACGGTTTTATCTCGGCCTGAACCCGGATAAATCATCGAGTTTACGCTCTTTCACCCGGCCATTGATCCGGAAAAGGCTTCGGGTCATCCGCACGATATCACCCGGGATCCGGGGCAAATGATTTCGCCACCCAACCAGCCGGATCCCAGCCAGTCCCGTGGACCGACAATCGCCACTCCCCCACCGTCTTGGTTGGCACTTTCTCCTGCAGCCATCCTCCCACAGCCGCTCCCAGCCGTTGCCCCCAAGTGGCGGGCGGTTCATCCGACTGGCAATACCACCGCAACGCGCCGGGCGTAGAAAGAACGGCGAAAGCGGAGCGGCCAGCGACCGATTGCACGGTTCCGTTGCGGATCTGCCAGCGGTCGCCCTCGCGATACCAGCTTCCGGAAATTCGCCCGACCGGTTCGCCCCGCCAGACCAAGCCTTCTCCTTCAAAGGTCCCACCGCATTCCTGCCAAAAGTTCCCGCCCACCGCCGCCTTGCCTTCAGCGCGGAAGATCATGCGAGCCCCCTTTTTCCACGTCACCGCCTCGCCGAGCGGAAGCAGGTCGAGCAAGGCATCGTCAAGGGTCCCTTCCCCACCCCAGACCAGCTCTCCTTTCGCCCGGTTCAAGCAGCCCCGCAGGGAAATGCGACCGCTTACGCCTGTTTGCATGACCGCCCGCCGAATCCGCACCTCCTCCCCTTTCAGTTCGAGCGAAACCGAAACTTCAGCGAAAGCAATGCCTCGCCAAACAAGTTGTTTCCCTGAAAAATCTACCTGTCCGCTCCACCCGCCGTCCGGTTCCCTCGCCAGGGTTCCTTCCAGTAACGCTGGCATCCCCTCGGCCCGCACTTCCGCCAGCCGCTCCAGCATCGGTGCCAAGGCTGGCGGAAGCTCCAGCTGACCGGCCTCATTGGTCGTTAGCCGGGCCTGGCCTCGAATCCAAACCCCAGGCAGCGCCCCCCGAAATTCTTCAATCCACCACCCCCCTTCCGTCGGACTCATGGTCGCTTGCACCC
>CAZSPO010000163.1:0-7942 GCA_964608775.1 uncultured Chthoniobacterales bacterium
GCCCCCGGCTGCGGCTCCGGTCTGAATCCCCGTCACAATAGGATTAAACGCATTCCCAAGAGTCACCGTGGAAGCGGCTCCAGGGGTGAAGTCTGCGACATTACCGTTCGACCAGGCGGTGTTGAATGGTCCGGCAGCATTGGTTGACCAGTTGGTGGCTGTTCCATCCCAATCCGTTGCGCTCGGGTCCAAAAACAAAGTTTGTCCAAATGCTGACCCTCCGATGAGAAGGGAGATGGAAAGAGATAATGCCGTGAAATGAACGTTGGGGGAAACTTTCATGGTTTTGGCTTAAAGCTAATCCATGGAAATGCAAGTGTTTTTTGCGGAAAATGAAATTTGCTGCTCCGCACCCCAGATTGTTTATCAAGCAACAAGGTCACCTTACAGCCAGACCGGTCGCCAACAGGAACAGCACCCCAACCAGGGCGTTGCTGAGGAAAAAGGCGCGGTTGATGGCTGCCAGGTCGCTGGTTTTCCCCGCCTCCCGATGTTCATAGATCAATACCAACGCGATCAACCCCAGGCCGCCCCCATACCAGCCCCCCAGCCCGGCGCTCCAACCAAAGAGCCCGAGACCGACGAAAGCCGCTAGATGCAGCCCGCGTGCGACCGAAAGTGCGCGGGGCACCCCGAGCCAGGTGACCATGGAGTGCAACCCTTCCCGACGGTCGATTTCCACATCTTGCGTGGCATAAATCATGTCGAACCCCGCCACCCAAACCAACACCGCCAAAGCAAGCCAGAGCGGGGGCCAGGCCAGGGTGCCGGTCACCGCCAACCACGCCCCCACCGGAGCCACGGCCAGGGCGAGCCCAAGAAAAAATTGGGCGAACCGCGTGAACCGCTTGGTGAGCGAATAAAAAAAGATCAGGGCCAGGGCGACTGGCGAAAGCACAAAACAAACCGGGTTAATCCAAAAGGTGACCCCCACAAAAAACGCGGCGCTCAGCCCGGTCAGCCAGACAGCCCCCCGGCGACTCATCAGTCGATGCCGCCCAGCCGTCCGCGGATTCCGCTGGTCGATTTCCCAATCTGCCACCCGATTGAATCCCATGGCCGCCGTGCGGGCCGCGATCATGGCCAGGAGAATCAACCCCAAGAGCCGCCAGCCCGGGCGACCGTCCGAGGCTACCCACAGGGAGCCCAACGCAAATGGCAGGGCAAAGATGGTGTGCGAAAACCGGACAAATTTCAGCACCCGAACCGGCAGCGGTCCGGCAGCAGGATCAAGCGTGTTCATGGGAAAGAGAGAGCCGACGAAGCGGGGCGCAATCCGGTCCGAGAAGCGGAGTGCCATGGGCAAAAGTAATCACCTCCGGCTCAAGCTCGGCCAGCCGGGCCAGGCTCTTTTGAAGTTGCCGGGCATCTTCGCAATAGCGGGCGGGAAGCGGTTGAAAGGGGTGGCTGGCCAGGTTTACCAGCGCATCTCCTACCAGCAGCCAACGCCGCGGGGCAGGCCACCAATAAGCCGTTTCACCCGGACCCCCTCCCTCGAGCGAGAGGAGTTCCACCCCGACCGCTCGGGCGAGTGTCGGGGTCCAGAGCGCGTCGGGTCGGCCTTCTAAACCGGGCGCGGCTCCCGGCGGCGCAATGACGGGGCAGCCGTGAACGTGACGCCAACGATCGGTTGTGCGCCAATGATTACCGTTGGTGAGCCACACGGCTTCGACCTGGCCGGGGAGCGGGAAGCGGTCCGGTTCGCCGACCGGGTCGATCACGATCCAACGACCCGACCCCGGAGAAACGGCGGTGGAGCCGAGCTCGGTTTTAATGGTCGGCTCGTAAAAACTCCAGACCATGAGCCCCGGCTGGAGCATGATCGGGTCGGGGTTCACGCGGCATCCGCTCCCGCCTCGGGAATGGCGTCGTAATCAATGGTCGTTAATCGGTGTTGCTTCGCGCCGAGGCGGGGGATGCAGCCGATGAGGGCGCGCGTGTAAGGATGTTGGGGATCGCGCAGGACCTGTTCCGTCTCCCCCATTTCCACAATTTGACCCCGGAACATGACGATCACCCGATCGGCAATCCCGCGGATAATCCCGAAGTTGTGGGTGATGAGCAGAATGGCCATACCGACCTGATCCTTCAGCGCTTTGAGTTGGGCGATGATCTGGGCTTGAATCGTGACATCGAGGGCGGTGGTCGGTTCGTCGGCGACGAGCAGGTCGGGCTGGCAACTGAGGGCCATCGCAATCATCACGCGCTGCTGCATCCCGCCGCTGAGTTGGTGAGGATAATCATGCAACCGCTTGGCCGGATCGACAATGCCGACCAAGTCAAGCAGCCGGATGATTTCCTCGTCCACTTGCTGGACCTCCGGGCGATGCAACCGGATCGCCTCGGCGATCTGTGAGCGGATGGTGAAGACCGGATTTAACGAGGTGGAGGGCTCTTGAAAAATGTAAGCGATCCGGCCGCCCCGCAGTTTGCGGAGTTCCTTCGGCGGCATATTGAGCACCTCGCGTCCATCCACCAAAATCTCACCGGAGACAAATCGGGCGGGTGGCACCGGTAGCAACCGGGTGAGGGCGAGGGCGCTCACACTTTTTCCACTGCCGCTCTCCCCCACAATGGCCACCGTCTCGCCCTGCCCGATTTGAAAAGAGATGTTTCGCACCGCCTGCACGCTCCCGTGGTCGGTGACAAAATCGATGCGAAGATTGCGGATATCAACGAGAGGCGTTTCGGCGGCCATGCCAGGAGTTTAACCCGGAAAAATCTCCGAGGTGCACGCTATTTCGCTAATTTCCTTAGGCCTTACCGGGCCACCCCAGAGGCCCTACCGAGGAGTATAATTTTTAGCGGAGCGCCCTTCGCGGCTTGTCAGTCGGGGAGAGGCGGCAAAGATTCTTCCGAATGCGAATTTCCCGGAAAGCTGAATACGCTTTACGAGCGCTCTTCGCCTTGGCGCGAGTGGGGCCGGGTCGGTTGCTGCAAATCCAGGAGCTCTCTGAGCAGGAGCGGATTCCCTTAAAATTTCTCGAACAAATCCTGTTGGTCCTGAAGCGGGAAGGGCTGCTGACCAGCAAGCGGGGGGTGGGCGGCGGATACCAATTACGGCGGTCAACGGGAGCCGTGACAGTGGGGCAGGTGCTGCGATTGATCGACGGTCCGCTAGCTCCGGTGCCGTGTGCTGCTGATCGCCCGGTGGAAAGGTGCAGCTGCCCCGACCCCTCAACTTGTCCGCTGCGCAGCATCATGCGGCGGGTGCGACAGGAGGCGGAGGGGGTGTTGGAGGGGTTAACGCTGGAACAAGCAGCGGAAGAAGGGCGGGAGCCTGGGGGATTGGCATTTGAAATTTGATCGTTCGCAAAGCGGCCTGGTTTTCACTCCCATGGTCCTTAAAACCGGAAAGTTTAATGAAACATTGGGGTATAACAGAGAATGAGGTTGACGCAGGGAGCGGGATATCCTACTGGCTTGGTCGGGATTAATGCTCTATGACGTTTGCCATTGGGTTTGTGCTGTTTCTGTGTCTGCTGGTTTTCATTCTGCTGGCTTGGGAAATCTTGCCGCCTGATGTGGTGGCGATCTCGACGCTGGTGGTGGTGACCCTGACCGGGTTGCTGACGCCGCGGGAGGCCTTTGCGAGTTTTGCGAATGAAGCGCCGATCACTGTGGCGGCGATGTTTGTGTTGAGCGCGGCCCTGCAACGCTCGGGAGCGATATCGGACATGGGCCGTTGGCTGGGGCGATTGCCGAAGTTGGGGTTGGGTCGGTTGCTGCTCTGCGTGGTGCCAGTGGTGGGAATCAGCTCGGCATTCATCAACAACACCCCGGTGGTCGTGGCGCTCATGCCCGTGATGCTGAGCCTGGCAAAGCAACAGCAAATCTCGGGGTCAAAGCTGCTGATCCCTCTCTCTTACGGAGCCATCATGGGGGGGACCTGCACGTTGATTGGGACGTCGACAAACTTGGTGGTCAGCTCCATGGCCGAACAAAAATATGGCGTGCATTTTTCCCTGTTCCAAATCAGCGGCATCGGCATCGCGTTCCTCACAGTGGGGACGATTTACCTCGCCGCGTTTGGTCGCCATCTGCTGCCCGACCGGGAAACGTTGGCCAGTCTCGTGGAGACCGGCACCGGTCGCGCCTTTGTCACCGAAGCGGTGGTGCGCCCCGGTTCGGAGTTGATTGGTCAGGCCGTCGGGCAGACCGCGCTCAACAAACTCGGTAACGCCAGGCCGCAGGCGGTCATCCGGCAGGGCACCCCGTTGGCGGAGAACCCCCGGAAGGTCGTCTTGCAGGAGGGCGATATTCTGCAACTCGCCGGCACGGCGGATGATGTCGTGGAACTCCACGATTTGCCGGGATTAGCGACGGATGAAACCGCGCGGGGGTTCGCTTTTTTAAAAACCGAAGAGACCGTCGTGATCGAGGTGGTGGTGACGAACAACTCCCGGTTGGCAGGTCGGACGGTCGAAGATCTCCGGTTTTTCGAACGGTTCCGGGCCGCCTTGCTGGCCATTCATCGCCGCGGAGAAAACCTGCGAGACAACCTGCAACAGGCAGAATTACGCTTTGGCGACACCCTCCTTTTGAAGCTACCCAAAGAGCGATTGGCCGATTTTCGGGAAAACCGAGATCTGTTGCCGTTGAGTGATTCGGTGATTCTTCCGGCGCGCAGGGAAAAACGCCCGTTGGTCCTGGCGGTGCTGTTGGCGGTGATCGGGCTGGCGAGTTTCAATGTCTACCCGATCTCGATTCTGGCCCTCTCTGCCGTGGTGATCCTGGTCATCACCCGCTGCCTACGAGTCAGCGAAGTGTATGAGAGCATCGACTGGCGGATTGTCTCGATGATCATCGGGATGATCGCGCTCGGGGCGGCGATGGAGAAGACCGGGACTGCCGCCTGGCTGGCAGAGCAGGTGATCCAAGTCGTGCAGGGTGGCAACCCCATTCTGGTGCTGGCCGCATTCTATTTGCTGACCAGCATGCTCACCGAGATTATTTCAAACAACGCGGTGGCCGTGATTTTCACCCCGATCGCTTATCAAACAGCCATCGGGCTCGGCTATGATCCGGCTCCCTTCTTTGTGGCCGTGATGTTCGGAGCCTCAGCCAGCTTTGCAACCCCGATCGGGTATCAAACCAACACCTTCGTCTTCAGCGCAGGCGGCTATCGATTTAGTGACTTTCTCCGGGTCGGCCTTCCGCTCAACGCGCTCTGTCTCCTGCTGGCGACGCTCCTGATTCCCCTCATTTTTCCCCTGCAACCTTGATCGACCGAAAAATCCTGGGAACGACCGGTCGCCACCTGTCCCCAGGAACATGGGAAATTTTCCCCTTCCCCGCTTGCGCCTGCGGCCCGGATGCCCCATGGTTCGGCGGCTCGGAGCGGTTCAAACATTCCGGCATATCCGGACAGGACCGATCCTCCCGAGTCGCAGGGATGATCTATGAGCGATTTGCTCGACAAACCGACCGTGCTGGTGCTCAACCGCAATTGGCAAGCGATCAATGTGCGGACACCTGCCGATGCATTTTGTCAAATGTCGGCCAATACGGCGACCGGGTTGGATATTGAAGATAGCTCGATGCTCCCCAAAACCTGGGACGAATGGCTGACGCTTCAAGTGCGCGAGCAAGATGATGCCGTGCATACCGTGCGGGGCCCGATCCGAATTCCCACCGTGATCGTGCTCGCTCGCTTCGACCGTGTCCCGAAGCGGCGACCCAAACTTTCGCCCAAAGGAATTTGGCAACGCGACGGGGGCAAATGCCAATATACCGGTCGCCCGCTCAAACCCGGCGAAGGGAGCATCGATCATGTTCTCCCCCGGTCCCGGGGCGGACAGACAAGCTGGGAGAATTGCGTGCTCGCTGCGCGTGATGTGAACCAAAAGAAAGGCAGTCGACTTCCAGCCGAAGCCGGGCTTCACCTGCTCAAAGCGCCTAAAACACCCCCCACCATGCCGGCCAGCCTGCTCATTCGGAACGTGCACGAGATTCCCGATTGGAATCTCTTCCTCCAGCACCACCATCAGCATCAAGCCTGACTGTGGCGGGTGCGTAAATGCCACGAATGATCATGGATAAATTTTGCACGCAACCCCATCCCGCTCCCCCCGCTCAGCGAGCAACGCCGAATGGTCAAATTGCTAGAACAAGCGGATGCATTGCGCCGCCAACGCACCGAAGCCGACTCGCTCACCACCCGCATCCTCCCCGCCCTCTTCCGTACAATGTTCGGGATCCGGTCAGGAACCCGCACGGATGGAAATCCGAGCCGCTCGGGAATTCACGTGCAGCTAGAGGAAGGGGGAAGAGCCCCGTGTGTGAAACGCGTCAAGCCATGCCAAGCGAGTGGAAAGTCCTCACACTTGGTGCAGTCTCGCCAAAAATTGAGGTTGCCCGACCTCATTGTCCCATTCCGGTTCCAGGATGATTCCGAATTGAATCCGCTTTATCTCTGGAGGCTGCTAACTGAAACGAACATGAAAGAACGGCTGACCGAGCTGAAGCAGCAGGCACGGGCTCTTGGACTGACAGAAATGGCCCTGGTCAAATGGCCCTCTTTAACGTATCTACACTTGTAGATATGAATGCAACGGCAAAACTTTTCAAGCATGGAGGCAGCCAGGCGGTGCGGCTTCCGAAGGAATATCGGTTTGTCGGAACCGAAGTGGAGATTGAGCGACGGGGTGAAGAAGTGGTGTTGCGGTCGAAGTCCGGTCCCAAGTTCCAAACCGCCCGTGAACTTGCCGAATATCTGGCTGCCAAATACCCGGACGGTAGAGATTTTCCCAACGTCCCCCGTCCGAAAGAGCAGCAGGAGCGGGATTTGAATTGGTCATGAGGCATGGCTCGGTCCCTTGTTATGCTCGATTCCAGTGTGTGCATTGCCATCCTGCGCAATCAGCCAAAACTGGAAAAGCTTCCGCCCTTGAGGGAGTGCCAAATTTCCCAGATTGTTGCTTCCGAGTTATGGACCGGGGCGTATAAAAGTGATCGCAAGAAATTCAACGTAGCCCGAGTGGCGGACTTTCTCGCAGAATTTGTTCTACTGGATTTCAACGACTCCGCAGCCCGCCACTACGGTGAAATCCGTGCAACCTTGGAAAAAAGAGGATTTTCCATTGGCCCCCTCGACCTGTTGATCGCGGCCCATGCCCGCAGTGCCGGATCGACCCTGCTGACGGGAAATACAAAGGAATTCCGTCGCGTGCCGAATCTGAACCTCCTTTCATGGCAATAGTCTCTACATGATCTCCTCGTCCGCCGCCTGCTGCTGGTCACCATGGCTCGCTCGGAAAATACCGGTATGCGCTACCGGAAGGGAAAACTCGAAAAAAAGGAAGCCCCGATCCTCATGGAGCCCGTGCGCGCCACGCTCACGCTCAAGCGCCCCGGTCCTCCCCCGTGGTGCATGTCTTGCCCCATGACGGCAATCGGACCGGCGAAACCATTCCCCTTTCTGAAGATGGTCGTTTGACCGTCGACGGTGCAATAACCCGCATGGTCTATCACAAACTGGAATTCCGGTAAGACAGGCGGGAATTTCAGTCGCCTTTGCGTTCATCCGACGGCTCCGGTTGAGAAAGGTAGGCTAAATTCTGGCGGCATGGCCAATGGGTGGCCCGAATGGCATTACCTTTTATCCAAGTTTAGGAAGTTGCCATTGTGTCGCCCATTCAGGGCTTGGAACTTATAAATAAAAGGAACCCAGGGCTGGCCTATTTTACCCCTTTGGGGAACCGTGCCTTACGTGCCTGCCATTCATGGGTGCCCCCTTCTGCCTTTTCCGCGCTTCGCGCAAAATCGGGCTGGCGGGATTGTCCGCGGAGCGGACCCGGGGGATGGCGCTTCGCGCATTGTGGGATTTCGCGCTTCGCGCGGTGCCGGTCGAACTCCGTTCGAACCCCGCTGGAGAGGTCATTGGTTGCGCTTCGCGCAAAATCGGGCTGGCGGGATTGTCCGCGGAGCGGACCCGGGGGAT
>CAZSPO010000164.1:0-7936 GCA_964608775.1 uncultured Chthoniobacterales bacterium
GGAAGATGAGGCCGAGAACGACGTGCTTATACTCCGCCGCGTCCATGTTGTTGCGCAATTTGTCAGCGGCAAGCCAGAGCTTCGCTTCAAAGCCGAGGTGGGCAGTGGAGTCAACGGAGGAGGATGATTTGCGTTTGGCAGGCATTTAATCGAGCACGTTGATGGTCATTGGGGCTGTGGAATGGGCAGAGTCGATGTCGCGGATGAAGCTAGCCTTCCTCAACGGCTAACTAATACAGGACGATGAATGCACGGTCGTTTTCCAGGATGATCGCGCCGGGGAGATCGTCTGGGAATGGGTAGATCATTTCTGGCTTACTTCATCAGGATCGGAGTGCCACGGCGGAAGGACCTCAGTTATATACCTTTCCCCCTGCTTTGCAAGGCGCAAGGCACCACGCGAATTTCGAATGACGGGTTCCGTGAGCACGATTCCGCCCGCCCGCTGCAAACTTTGGCAGCATTACCACCCACGCGACACTTTCCTCTGTGTCTTTGCTCCTCTGCATGAAACCCCTCCCTGTGATTTATCCGGGTTAGGTTATGGGTAAGTTACCGTTCACTCGTCTGGATCAAAGGTGAACAGGAAAGTCGCCCGCATCATCCGCGACTTCGCCACCACCACCCCGTCAGCCACCCCCGAGCCAACCTCCAGCCCGGAAGCCTGAACCTCCACCCTCAACTCAAGGAAAACCGCAGTTCCACAGGGCCGCGCACTTCATCCATCGTCAACCCCGGGCACGGATCTTTCCACCCTTTCCCAAACTCCTCCCAAGCCTCCGGCGGAATCACCCGCTCCGCCTTCAAATACGGCGCATTCTCAACGAAATCCAGCACATCACCTAGCTTCAGGTGCAGCCTTTCCCGCACTTTCAGCGGGATCGTAAGTAAACTGTCCTTTACAGCTCAATATTGCATTCATGCTAAAAAAGGTAGAATGGAAAGTAAGAGCGTAAAGGATGGATTATGAAGAATGAAGGACGGACCCTACTCCCCGTAAAACCCTTCCTCCGGCAGCGGCGGATGGGTGATGACTCCCGCCCCCAGCCGCCGAATGTGCGGCCCGGTGCCGGGGCGACCGGATGGATTGCCGGGTTCAACCCGCATCGCTTCCAATTTCTCTTCATTCACCGTGATGCCCCAACCAGGTGTGTTACCCACGATAAACCATCCCTCTTCCAAACAAGTATCCACGGTAAGGCAGGGAGGCGGTTGGAGGTCTTGGATCTCCATCATGATGGTGTTCGGCATGGCGGCGGCGGCGTGCGCGAGGTAGCCGCCCCAACTGTGATTGTAAGAAACCGCTAGTTCGTGCGCCGCTGCGAGGTGCGCCAACTGCAAGGGAACGGTGACCCCGCGGTTCTTGCCAAATTGAATCACATCGACCCCGCCATGATCGAACAAAGGCAAATACTCCTGCACCGCCCCCAGATTTTCCCCGGTCCCAAGCGGGCTGCGCACAGCAGCAGCCAGCCGTTGGTAACCTTTGTAATTCCAACGCCCGATCGGTTCTTCGACCCATGCGAGATGAAATTTCTCTTCGAATCGCCGAATGGCGCCGACTGCCTGTTTCACGCCCCAAATCTCGTTTGCATCAATGATCAAATGGGGCGTGCGTCCGTTTTGAGCCAACACGTCGCGCACAATACCGAGCCTACGCAGATCCGTTTCCAAATCGACACCCACTTTTAGCTTCCCAGCATCCACCCCGCACCGGGCAAAGGGTTGATAGAATGCCGCCAACTCTTCGTCATTCAGCCCGAGATCCAGCCCGGAAGCGTACGCCTTTACGCGCGGTTCGCGCGCACCCAAGAGCCGCCAAAGTGGTTCGCCTGCCAATTTTGCTTTTAAATCCCAGAGCGCCGCGTCAATCGCCATCATAGCAAGATAGGTCGCTCCCTGATTGCCGAACTTAAACAAATGGCGATTCAGCTTCTCCCACAGCCCGGTCACACAGCGCGGATCCTCGCCTTCCAACAAAGGAAACAGGGGCGCGACGGAGGCTCCGAATATTTGCGAAATCCCATACAACCCTTCGTCAGAATCAATAAAGAGCAGTCCTCCGGTTTGTCCCTCACCGCTCGCCACCCCATTTGCATCGCCGATCTTACGACCGCGTGTGAAACGAAACGATACTTCCCGATAGCCAATGATTTTCATGTAAAAAGATCGGGATTCAGGCAGAGAAATCAAACGCGTAATAGCTTTGGCTGAACTGTTGGTCGGGAAATCCCATCCGCTGCATCATACCGAGCAACACATTCATCACCAGACGATCCTCTTCGCGCTCTGCTCGAAAGACTTGCGAGCCGATCATCAGTGAAGTTTGAGGTCCGCACCATGATTTCAGTGAGGTGCTTCATTGGGGCGAAGATTTACAGATACTCTGCCGAACCGACAGCGAAATGACTATTATTCGCGTGTATAAAAAACATCACTGAGTGTGTTCGGGATGGACCCATGGAACGGAATCACGATTTCCCCTAACGCATAAGCCTTCGCCCAACCGATGCCATTCCCCTGCCCTTTTCCTCGAAAGGCACGAACGATCTCGGGCATACCACAAGCAAGCGCCATGGCACGCCTTCTATTGCCGTGAGGTTAACCCCCACGAAATCACCGGATTAGACCACGGGGCGTCGATCAATCCAACGCATGTTACATGCTTCCTTCACCGCATAAGGTGCTTTTTCGTGGTAACCGAATAATTCGCGTTGTTCGGGGGTGCACTGTGCCAGGATCTCCTCGGGGATCACCCCGCGATCTCTCTCTTTGTGTCGCTGTTGGATGAATCGGCGTGCGTAATAGGGCACCACGGAGTATCGCGTTCCATCGGAGGAAATGGGGGCACCACGGTGCCAGCAGTGATTGCTATAAACCACGCAATCACCCGCTTTCACGGTGAAGCTCATAGCGGCCCGTCCGTTCCAACTCGGCGATTCGCCATCCTTGTCTGGATCCCAGGAGCGACAGGCGGTGTGGCTCCCCGGCACAACCTCGGTGGGACCGAGTTCGATCGGCACATCCACAAGATAGTAATGGCAATTCAGCACGTTAATCACTGGCGGGAATGGGACGTCGTCCGGCACATGCGGGGGACGCAATTGGTAGAGATCATCCGCGTGCCAACGGGAGATCGTCGCGTTCTGCTGCATGATGTGCGCTGCGTAAAGCCAGAGATGCATGTCAGAGCCAAGGATGCGCCGGGCGAGACTGTAAACGGGCTCGTGCGTGGTCAGTCGAATGAAGGCCTCATCCAGCAGAGGAAGGAAAGGGACCGAAGGACGTTTTTCGCCTGGCTTCACACATTCCGCCTCCCGGAGTTGTTGAAGCAAGTAATCCACGGAACCGGCATCCAGCGCGTTCCGAAGCACGAGACAGCCATCGTTCCAGAGGGTTTCTTCCCAGATCCGGAGGTCGATTTCATCATACCGAATGGGAAAGAGGGAAGGAGCGGTGTGAGACGCATCGCGTGGGACGGCAGATGCGTCAGGGGTTGGGTTGGTAGTTGTCATCGATTAGAAAGTTTAACTTATTAAATGAGCGCTCACCCTTTCATCGCCATCCCACCATCGACTGTCAGCGTTTCCCCTGTGATAAAACCGGAAAGATCGCTGAGAAGAAAACAGGCCGGCCCCGCGATATCCTCCGCGACTCCGATTCGGCCAAGGGGAAACTCGGCAGCCACGTTTTCCCGGCCCATTTTCGCCAGTTGATTATGAGCCATATCCGTCTCGGTCCATGCCGGGGCAATGCAATTAACACGAATCCCGCGGGGCGCGAATTCTGCGGCGAAGCCCTTCATCAATCGAATTTGTCCTGCCTTGGAAACCCCATAGGCGTTGCCTCCTTTTCCGCCGGGTTGACCGGAGGTCGATGTGAGGATCACGATCGATCCTCCATGCGTGGATTCGACCGGCATCCGACCAAACTCACGGACACAAAGGAAGGTCCCCCGCAGATTGGTTTCCAGCACCTCGTCCCAGGTCTCAAGTGAGGTTTCGCTCAGTTTGTCCAAACGAAGAATACCCGCAGAGATCACCATTCCCTGGAGTGGCCCGAGGGCGTTGCGGGCTGCGGCCAGTGCGGCTTGAACTCCTTGCTCGCTGCGCACTTCACAGGGCTCCAGATGAACACGGGCGTCCTGACGTTGGGAGAGGATCTGGTCACGCACGGCTTCCGCCGCATCGCGTCGCGAGCTGTAGGTGATCGTGATGTGGGCTCCTGCATGCACGGACGCTGCAACGGCGATGGCAGCCCCGATCCCACGGCTTCCGCCGACGATCATGTGGTGTTGGTCTTTGAGAGAAATCATAGAGGTTTACCTTTGGATGGCGTCCGCCGAGAGGAAGCCAGTCGAACTTGGTTTTTCATTAGACCAATACCTTGCACCTCGCACAATTGGAAAATTTGAGCATGTTTCCTCGATAGGCTCACAATGCTAAAATGGCGCGGGGATGCAAACTCATGGTTCAACCACCACCGCCCGGCTAAACCGATATCGACCAGACCCACAGAGGCATCGGCTCCCGCCCGTTCCTGTCGCGATGATCTGCCGAATCCCCGGCGCTTGGGACACCGGCTGATCGGATTCCACCAACTCCTCGACTTCTACCGGCAAGACCACCTCCGCTTCGGTATTGGGAGGAATCATGATTTCCCATACGACCTCGCCTTCCCCCAGTCGCTGCCAGCGGCAACGCACTTCGCCCCGCACGGTGTCCAGCCGCGCATCGACCCACTCCGGCCCGGCTTCCGCATGCGGCTCAATGGTGAATCGGCGGAAACCGGGATATTCTAACATCGGCCGAATCCCCGCGATCCGGCTAAAAACCCATTCGCCCACGCCACTCAAGCCGGGATGAGTTGTATCGTGAATCCCATGCGTTGGATGGGTCACACCCGTGCTGCCGACTAACCAGTGATCCCAACTTTCCCAAATGGTCGTTGCCCCTTGTTGCATCATATACCCATACGAGGGATAGCTCGGGTCCATCACCAACCGGTAAGCCAAGGCATGCTCTCCGCGATCTGTGAGCGCCATTAACAATCGGGCCGTGCAATGAATCCCCGTGCTCAGTTTCCCCCGATAGGCACGAATGGCCTCCAGCAAATCTGCGAGCGCCGTTTTCTCCTCTTCCCCCTCCAAGAGCCCCATGTAAAGCGCCAGAGCAATTTCTCCCTGGCCACCCCGGGGTGGAGCGCTTGTTACATCCGCGGGAATAGAACGTCCCATGGTGTCACACACCATCGAGACCGTGCCCGCTCCGATCACCCCGTCTGCTCCGATGAGTTGCTCGCGGAATTGTTGGCGAATCCATTCTGCCTGGCTCGTCCAACGCTGCGCCTCTTCCGCCTTCCCGAGCACGCTCGCGATGCCTGCCATCCGTTGTGTGGTTGCATACCACCAGGCTGTTCCAAAGACTTCCCGGCTCGGTTGGCGTGCCAACGCTTTCCCCTCTCCTTCAGGTGCCTGGTGCGTCATGAAAAAACTAAGCCAATCCCCCCAGAACAACCCACCGTCATCCCGCACAACCCCATCGGGAAACTTCTCTGTCAGCCGTTGCATGAACCGCTCCATCGCGGCGTAATGCACTTCCATCTTCCGCGTATCCCCATAATGCGCCAACACATTGGCCGCGGTCGTTACCCCGTGATCACACCAGCCTGCTGCGTAGTTCTCCACCACGCACCCCCACGGGGCGACGGGATCGAATATGCCCGACGGAGTCTGTTCATAGCGGATGTCCCGCAGAACTTTTTGCGTGAAGTTAGAAAAATCAAAACAATAGGCATGGGTCGCCAAATTCCCGATACCGTCAGCCATCCACCCGCGACGTTCATCCCGGCCCACGCAATCCATCACGACACTCTTGAGCACGGAGCGGACCGTCCATTCCAAATTAGTCCACAATTGGTTTAACTGCAGATCCGCACTCTCAAAATGACCCGATTTTCGCAACGAATCTGCCAACACCCACGCCTCGATCTCACGCAATTCCTCTCGTGCACCAAGCCCCTCCACCTGCACGTAACGGAATCCGTGAAAAGTGAAGCGCGGCACGATTCGGAGTGGTCCGTTGCCGTCCAAAATATAATCGTCGGAGTTCCTCCACGCGTTACCCAAGTGGGAAAGGAAGAGAGTTCCATCCTCTCGCAATTCCTGCGCATGGCGGATACGCACCTGGCGACCGGAGGGCCCCTCAAGCACGACATGGCAGACGCCCGCCATGTTCTGCCCGAAATCGATGATCCACACCCCTTTGCGCGGCTCGGTCACCCGCACGGGGGGCAACTTGGCCACCACCCCGATTGCCGGCCCTTCCAAGGGCACGCAGTCGAGGTCCTTCATCTCCGGAGCCAGCGCTGCCTGGCCCCAATCGCTCGCGTCGAACCCTGCCGTGCTCCACCCTGAAATCGAACGCCGCGCATCGTATCGAACCCCGTCGAACATCGACGTATCGCGCCACGGACCATCGGTAAACACCTGCCAATCCGGCCCTGAACCGATACATTCCCGTCGTCCATCGGCATATTCAATATCCAACTGTAAGCGCAACGCGGTCCGGTGCCCCTTGCAATGATTTCTCCCATTCCAACGCACAGACCCCCGGCTTCGCTGCCATCCATCTCCCAGCATGGCTCCCACTCCATTCGCTCCGGGCATCAACAAGTGGGTAACCTCCCGCGACTTGACGATCACCCAACCGGGTTCCTTGTCATACCATTTCCGGGTAAATGTCCAGCCGGGCTCCAAGGTGAGTTCCTCTCCCACGGGCTGGCCGTTCAACTCCAACGCACAAAGACCGACCGCCGTATAAGTGAGAGCAGCCCGATGAACAGCTCCGGTCACCTCGAATTCCTTTCTGAAATGGGGCACCGGCAACAGTTGTTGCACAAAAGGCAGAGATTCAACCGCTTCGTAACTACCATCAGTCAACCGTGCCAGGCCAAATCCCAACTCGGGTAATTCGAGACTGCTTGGCGCTTCTACCTTTGCGGTCAGTGCCACGTTTTTTCCGCCGCTCCACAGTTCGATCTCCGCGAGCGCATTACAATAGAAGCTGCCTTCCTCCGCATCGTCAGCGAAGGGATCATCTGCCATCCGAAGCAATGGACGCAGTTTCTCAAGCGATTCCCCTCCCCCAAATCGGACTTCCCCGCTGCGAACGATTCGCAGCCGGCAATAGCGGAGGGGCTCCGATGCGATGTCTCGCTCCATGGCTTCTCCATCTTCAAATCCCACCCGATCCCAATCCCCAGCCGCCAATTGCACCGGCGTTTCGAAGGAAGGGGATTGCGCCCCCTCCAGCACCCAAGCATGCGGAAATCCCCAGCCCGGTCCGATTTTACCATGCCGATTCTTGACTCCGCCAAGTGCGCCCGTTTGAAAATAGGCCTCCACCGGATAGAGTGCGACCCGATCCAAACGTCGCGCATTCCCGAGATCGAACGTTATGATAACTTGCTGAGCCTCGCGGGTTCTGGTCGGGACCGAACAGAAACCGGTGCAGCTCGGTCGGGTCGGCCCTTCCCATGAGCGGGTGATCCATTCCCCCTTCCAATCTTTCGATCGCAGTCCCATTGTCCAATGCGCGATCTCGCTCCAGGGGGATATTGCTCCCGTTCCATCCCACACGCGCACCCGCCAAAACACCGCCTGCAAGCTGGCCAGCGGAGACCCGTCATAATCGGCCTGTTGCGACGCCTCCGATTCCACCTGGCCACTCTCCCATAAATCGGGCTTTCCCGCCTCCAACGCCTCGCGCGAACTGGCCGCCTGAATTTGATAAGCGCTCTGGGTCACCTCCCGCAGATCGTCGGAGACGGGGGCGAGCGCCCAGAGCAGGCGCGGACGTTCTGATCCCACGCCGATCGGGTTGCACTCATACTCGCAACGCAGGCGAAGGGGACTCAACAGGGTGACAGGGGAAAT
>CAZSPO010000165.1:0-7891 GCA_964608775.1 uncultured Chthoniobacterales bacterium
CGTCACAGCTCAGCTGGCCGATCCGGTCTCCGGTCTGCCGGTGGTGCCCGCTTCTGAAAGTCTGGTTTCCACCGATGCTTCCTCGGACGAACCGATCCCTTCCAGCGCCGATCCGTTGGTCGAGCCAACCCCCGATCCGTTGGCGAAATTCGATGCCGCCCTGGTCGAAGCGGTGTTTGCCCGCAACCCAGCCGGGGTCGATCACGCCCTGGCGAACGGAGCCCGCCCAGATGCCATTGTCCCCACCCCCGCTTCAGATGAGCAGCTCGCTCCTTTTGTGCAAACCCCCCTCTATTATTATCTCAAACGTGAGACCGATTTCACGGTGCTCATGCTCGCCTGTGGGATGGGGGAACGAGAAATCGCGGCCCGCCTCCTCGACGCCGGAGCCCATCCTGGCAAACTCACCGGACGCAACAAGACCATGGCCATCCAGTTAGCCGCCAAACAAGGCGATGTCTGGCTCCAGCAGCGGCTGCTGGGAGTCGATGACCAATCTCCCGCCCGGGCTGTCTCGATTGAAATTGATCTCGCTGACCAAACGCTTGTGCTGCGCGAACAGGGAGCCGTGGTGCTCACCTCTTCCATCTCCTCCGGACGGAGCTCGCACCCCACGCCGGTCGGCAGTTTCGTGGTGACGGATCGCTGGAAAAATTGGACCTCGACGATTTACAACGTCAAAATGCCGTATTTCCTCCGGCTCAGTTGTAGTGAAGTCGGGTTGCACGCTGGGAATCTGCCTGGTTACCCCGCTTCCCACGGCTGCGTCCGACTGCCGCGCAAAGAAGCAAGGGAAATCTTCAACCGGGTGCCCCTCGGCACGCTGGTCACGATCCGCTGACCCGCCGCGCTTGGGCAAGCCGCGCTGGGCAAACGCCCCCTGTAGACCTCTTGAAATGCGATGAGCTTGCCCTACCCACCTTCAGACTGGGCAAATGCGTCTCAATTTTGCCAGCTTTTATCCCGGAGGGATATCGGAAATTAGCCGGGGGTGAGCTTGCGAACCCCCGGATCCTCGCAAAGAAAGGAGATTCGCCCCGGCAGGGGCGGAGGAAATGGCGTCTCAACCATGGAACCCACCGACTTTCAGCGGAACGCCCGACAAGTGAGCTTGCCCTACCCACCTCCAGACTGGGCAAATGCGTCTCAATTTTGCCAGCCTTTATCCCGGAGGGATATCGGAAATTAGCCGGGGGTGAGCTTGCGAACCCCCGGATCCTCGCAAAGAAAGGAGATTCGCCCCGGCAGGGGCGGAGGAAATGGCGTCTCAACCATGGAACCCACCGACTTTCAGCACGCCTCTCGACAACACCTCCAGGCGCGAGGCATTGACGACCCGCCTCACAAAGCGTATAGAGCCAACAACACGCGGGGGAGCCTCAAAGGCTGAGAGTTTTCCATTTTCCCAATTGGGATGGAAATGACCCTTCGAACCTGAATCGGGTAATGCCGACGAAGGGAAGCGGGTCCGGACAGTCGGGCGGGCAGCCTCGCGTGCGAACGGAATCGAACGGAATCGAACCGATCGAACGGAATCGAAACCAATCGAAACCAATCGAACGGAATCGATAATCTTCGTCACCCTTCGCCACCCACCACGCTTATGCATGCTCCCGAGCTCCCGACCCCTGCCGAATCGCTGCCTCACAGCTCCGACCTCTTTCCTCGCAGTCGCAAGGTCTATCTCCCCGGAACACTCCACCCCGAAATCCGGGTGCCCATGCGGGAAATCACGTTAGAGACCACCAAAACGTTCGACGAACAAACCAAGCCGAACGCACCCGTGCGGGTCTATGACACCTCCGGCCCCTGGGGAGATCCCGACCAAGCCTGTGATTCCACCACCGGCCTGACTCCCCTGCGTGCCGACTGGATCGCGGCCCGCGGCGATACCGAAGCCTACGAAGGCCGCGTAGTCACCCCCAGCGACAACGGTTATCTCAGCGATAAACATGCGGAATATGCCTCGCACGCTGAACGCAACCGCTTGGTCGAGTTTCCCGGGCTCCACCGCCAACCCCGCCGCGCTTCCGCCAGCCACCCAGTCACCCAGCTCTGGTATGCCCGACAAGGCACGATCACACCGGAAATGGAGTTCATCGCAATTCGAGAAAACCAAGGTCTGGAAGCCCTCGCCTCCGCTTCCGGGCGCGATGAACTCGGCCATCAACATCCCGGCCCGGAACGCCAACCCTTGCGGCCCGCCCTGTTTGACCGGTTTCCTCAGCGGTTTCCCCGTCGCATTACCCCCGAATTTGTCCGCGACGAAGTCGCTTCAGGCCGCGCCATCATTCCCGCCAACGTCAATCATCCCGAGCTGGAACCGATGATCATCGGTCGAAATTTCCTCGTCAAAATCAACGCAAACATCGGCAACAGCGCCGTCGCCTCCTCAATCGAAGAAGAGGTGGAAAAAATGCGGTGGGCCACTAAATGGGGGGCCGATACGGTGATGGATCTTTCCACCGGAAAAAATATCCATGCCACTCGTGAATGGATTCTGCGCAATTCCCCGGTCCCCATCGGCACGGTCCCCATTTACCAAGCTCTCGAAAAGGTGAATGGGAAAGCCGAAGATCTTACTTGGGAGATCTTCCGTGATACGCTCATCGAACAGGCCGAACAAGGGGTCGACTACTTTACCATTCACGCCGGGGTCCTCCTCCGGTTTATCCCGCTCACGGCCCGACGCATGACCGGGATCGTCAGCCGCGGCGGTGCGATCCTGGCGAAATGGGGTTTGGCGCATCATCAAGAAAATTTTCTCTACACCCATTGGGACGATATTTGCGACATCATGGCGGCTTACGACGTGAGTTTCTCGATCGGTGACGGCCTCCGCCCAGGTTCGCTGGCTGATGCGAATGACGCCGCGCAATTCGGCGAGTTGGAGGTCCAAGGGGAATTAACCCGGCGCGCCTGGGAAAAAGGGGTGCAGGTGATGAATGAAGGCCCCGGTCATGTCCCCATGCATATGATCGAGGAGAACATGGCTAAACAACTTGAGTGGTGTCACGAAGCTCCCTTTTATACCCTCGGCCCGTTGACCACCGATATTGCGCCCGGTTACGATCATATCACGAGTGGGATCGGGGCCGCGATGATCGGTTGGTATGGTTGCGCGATGCTCTGTTATGTGACCCCCAAGGAACATCTCGGCTTGCCTAACAAACAAGATGTGAAAGAGGGAGTGATCGCTTACAAAATCGCCGCGCACGCCGCCGATCTGGCGAAGGGCCATCCCGGTGCTCAGTATCGTGACAACGCCCTGAGCAAGGCACGGTTTGAGTTTCGTTGGGAGGATCAATTCAATCTTGGACTCGACCCCGAGACCGCTCGCCTTTACCACGACGAAACCCTCCCGCAAGAGGGAGCCAAAACGGCCCACTTCTGCAGCATGTGCGGACCGCATTTCTGTTCGATGAAAATCACGGAAGATGTCCGCAAATACGCCGAAGCTAAAGTGATGGGGTCAGTCTAAAATGGCACTCACGTAGGGGGCTGTTCGCCAAAGGGGATCAAGAGGCCAGCCCTGGGTGCCAATGGTTTCCATGGTTCAAGCTGAGCCGAAGCGGAGCGGAGACAGCCTGCCGAGAGGCAGCTTCGCAGGGGTGAGCTCTGCTCGGCAACGGGCGACACAACGGCAACATCCAAAACCTTGCCTTAAGGAAGCGCCATTCTTGACTCCCTATTCAAATATGTCCAGGACGATGCCCGCGGTTAAAAACTCCGGGAGCACCACGGCGGGCTCTCGGCGGTCTGCTGCGTAAAACACATACACCGGCACCCCGGCCCTTCCATATCCCTGGATCAATCGACCGATGCCAGGGTCTTGATTTGTCCAATCCGCTTTGATCGGTAGCACGCCTGCGGCCTGCATCGCCTGGCGCACGGGGGCGGTGGCGAGCACGGTTTGTTCATTCCATTTGCAGGAGAGGCACCAATCGGCCGTGATATCGAGAAAAACCGGGTGCTCGGTCGCGAGGGCCGCTTGCAGGATCGCAGGAGAATAAGGAATCCAGGGCACCGCCGTTTGCCAATCTGCCGCCGTCAGTGCTGGCAAAGCCGCGTCCGCGGCCGATCCGCCCGGCAACGTGGCCCTCTGAATGCCGCCCCATCCCGCCCAAACCGAACCGACCGCCACTAAACAGGCCACGGCCAACCAAAATCGCCGGACTCCCGCCCGCCCCCGGGTCATTTGGAGACGCCCGACCGTCCACGCTAAAAACCCGAGCCCCAGCAGGGCGGTAAGCGTCCAGCTCATGGCCGCAGGTCCTTTTTGCTGTCCCAATACCCAAACCAGCCAAATCACCACGGGCATCAGGAGAAAACCCATCAGTTGTTTGAACGTCTCCATCCATGCTCCCGGTCGCGGCAGAAATTTCATCCATGCCGGATTCGCCGTGAGCAGCAAATACGGGCTGCTCATGCCAAAGGCGATGGCGGCAAAGATGATGAGAATCGTGCCGGGACTCTGCGTGAACGCCCAGCCGATCGCCGGTCCGAGCATGGGGGCGGTGCAGGCGCTCCCCATCACGGTAGCGAAAAATCCGTTGCCAAAGGCTCCGGCATCCCCTTCCCCCCCGAGGGCCGAGAGCCGGGTGGTTAATCCACCTGGCAGCACCATTTCAAAGACCCCCAGCAGGCTAAGGGAAAAGAGAAAGACGGCCACTGCGAGCCCTAGCGCGAACCCGGGTTGTTGAAACATGGTGCCCCAAAATACATCGTTGCCACTTGCCCGAATCGCGGCACTGACCAATCCGAGCCCCATGAACCAGGCAAAGATTCCGGCGGTGAACATGAGGCCAAGTCGGAAAATTTTGCCGCGGTTTTCCCCGGCTTGTTGGGTGAAATGCAGGATCTTGATCGAAAGCACCGGCAGCACACACGGCATGACGTTCAACAACAGCCCCCCGAGAAAGGCGAGCAGGAGTTGCAGGGCGAAATGGGCAGAGCCAGCCGCCGGGGCGGTCGCCGGTTCAGTCCCTTCCGAAGTCAACGCTTCCGGCGCGGCTGGGATTTGCGGTCCTTCCCCCATCACACCTTCTCCTCTCGGCAATTGAAAGGCCCGGGGACCATCCGCGGTGGTGGCGACGAGCAGACCCCGCATCGGTGCCCGCTGGGGCTCCTCTCCGACCAACGGTTGGGTCAAACGCCAGCCGCCGTCCGTTCGCTCAACCGTGGCGGCTGGCAACGGAGCTGCGGGATCGGGCAGCGGATAAAAATCGAGTGTCGTCCAAGCCAAAGGGGCGTTTTTCACGGTCAACACCACCGCTTCAGTCGAGGCCTGTTGTTCGACCATCAGACCCGGGGGCAGCGGAGCTGGCTCCCGAGCTGCGAACTTGGCAAACGCATCAACGTTGGCTGGTTGATTCGCAGCCGCCACAGGAAGGGAAAGGGAGACCGATTGGTCCTCCGGCACGCAAATTTCTTTGCAGGCAAGCCAGTGCGCATTGCCTTTTAGAATGACCGTTGTGCCGGGGGAAAGCCCGGCAGGTGGGGTGATCGTGAAAGGAAGAAGAACCTGATTGGGATAAACATAGGAAAGCAGGCCTCCGAGCTCTTTGCGGTGGGGCAACGGCCAGCGAAAGGCGGAGACCGTCCAGCCGGGCGGGAGTTCCCAGTCCACCGCAGGGGGGAGCCCTGCGATACCGGGGTTTTGCCAATAGACATACCATTCCGGCTGCATGGTGAGGAGGAGCCCGGCTTCGAACGGTTGGCCCGGTATCACCGCATTGACCCCTGCCACCAGTTCAGCCCGGACGGCCGGTTCCGCTGCGCCAACGGAATGGGGAAACAACAACGGGATGGACCAGGCGAAGAAGCAGCAAGCGAGGAGGGGACGCATCACCTTTTCGATTCGCGCCGCCGACCTTCGTTGGTTCCCTGCGGTCGTGAATGCCGGTTAAGCCTAGAGAAATCGGCCTGAAGAAATGGCTTAACCCGGATAAATCACAGGGGGTCACGCCATTTCGCACAACCGGCGATTCCGACAGGGCTTGGATCCTTCCGCACGCAACAGGGATGGGCTCGGATGAAGCTGATGCTTGCTGCCGAAGAAGTTCGCGTTCAGGCTGTCGTCGATATTTTCATGGACAACCCGTTGAAGCCCCACGAGACGCCCCACGATCCCCTGGTCATTGCCGGTCGAACTTTTCGTTCCCGATTGATGCTTGGCACCGGAAAATTCAGTTCCCACATCGCCATGCAAGAAGCGCTGGAAGCTTCGGGGTGCGAGATCGTCACGGTGGCGCTGCGGCGGGCGGACCTGACGGGCACTCACGATCCGTTTGCCGACATCCTGGAATATATCGATCCGGAGCGTTACCTGGTGCTGGCCAACACCAGTGGGGCCGTCAATGCCGCCGAGGCCGTGCGCCTGGCTCGGTTGGCTGCGGCTGCCGGGCTGCCGAAGTGGATCAAGCTCGAAATTCATCCCGACCCCCGCTACTTGCTCCCCGACCCGATCGAGACCTTTGAGGCGGCCCGCCAGCTGGTGGAGGAAGGATTCACCGTGCTCCCTTACATGAATGCCGACCCGGTGCTGGCCAAACGACTCGAAGAAATCGGGACCGCTACGGTCATGCCCCTCGGCTCCCCGATCGGGAGCCATCAAGGACTCACGACCCAGGCGCAAATTGGCATCATCGTGGAGCAAGCCGGCGTGCCAGTCGTTGTCGACGCCGGGATCGGTGCCCCCAGTCACGCCGCAGCCGCCATGGAACTCGGAGCCGCCGCCGTCTTGGTCAATACCGCCATCGCCGTCTCGGCCGATCCCCCGGCCATGGCCAGGGCATTTGCCAAAGCCGTCGACGCCGGGCGGGAGGCCCATCGGCTCGGCCTCGCTGATCCTCTCGAACAGGCCTCGGCCACCAGCCCCCTTGATGCGTTTCTTTAAGACACGCTGCGTGCCTCCTCTGCCGCCCCGTTTTTCATGAGTTCGCTCCCCGTCGCCGCCCATCGCGAGGCCATCGTGGCTGCGGCCCGTGCGCATTCCCAATTGATCATCGAAGCCCCTCCCGGCACGGGAAAAAGCACGCAGATCCCCGGTTACCTGGCCGAAGCCCTGCCGCCGGGGCGGATTTTTGTTCTCCAACCCCGGCGCATTGCTGCCCGAATGTTGGCTCGCTGGGTGGCCTCCCAACGTGGCACCCCTTTGGGCGAAGAAATTGGCTACCAAGTCCGGTTCGACGCTCGGTTCGGTCGCGATACCCGGGTGCTCTTTGTCACGGAAGGCATCTTGTTGCGGCGACTGCTTCGGGATCCCGGGTTGAAAGAAGCAAGCGCGGTCGTCTTCGATGAGTTTCATGAGCGCCATCTCGATGCTGATATCGCGCTCGCCCAAATGCTGGAAGTGCAACGGGAACGGCCCGGGCTATGTCTGGCCGTGATGTCCGCCACCCTTGACACCCGGCTTCTGGCTGAACGTCTGCCCCAAGCCCTCAAGCTTTCCATTCCCGGGCGAAGTTTTCCGGTGGAAACGCGGTATGTGCCCTCCAAACCGCGCGACACTCCCGTTTGGGAGGCCGCCGCGCAGGCCCTCGCTGCCGTCTGGTCCGCAACCCAGGGGGACGCCCTTATCTTCATGCCCGGCATGTTCGAAATCCGTCGAACAATCGAGGAACTTTCCCGCCACCGAATCATGCGCGACGCCGCGATGCTTCCCCTCGCCGGCGAACTCTCCCCGCGTGAACAGGACGCCGCTCTGGAGCCGAGCGACGGGCGGAAAATTGTGGTCGCTACCAACGTTGCCGAGACTTCATTGACCATTGACGGGGTGACGGTGGTCGTAGACGCCGGCCTGGCCCGGGTCGCCCGATACGATCCACGGCGTCGGCTGGACACGCTTTATGTGGAGAAAATCAGTGGTGCTTCCGCCGATCAACGCGCC
>CAZSPO010000166.1:0-7827 GCA_964608775.1 uncultured Chthoniobacterales bacterium
CTTCGAAGTCGGCGCTCCCCTATCCAGATTGCAATCATGAGAGATGCACCCGCTTGCAGTGGAGCGGTTTGAATGCGATAAGAAATTTTGGGCGGGTGACACAAAGCCCGCTGCCGCTTGGTTATATGCACAAAGAACTATTCGATTTATTCGGGGTCGTTTCCGTCACGGGTTGGAAATTGGTGGGTTGGCTCGGCGTTTTTATGTTCGCCAGCCGCTGGTTGATTCAGATCACGGCCTCCCGCTCCCATCGTCGTCCCGTTTTTCCTCGTCTCTTTTGGTATATGAGCCTGAGTGGGAGCCTGTTGCTCCTGACTTATTTCATCTTTGGCAAAAACGATTCCGTCGGGATTTTGTCCAATCTCTTTCCCTGCGTGGTGGCCGGGTATAATCTTTTCCTGGATATCCGCCATCATCGCGAGAGCCGGGAAAACCCGCCCAATGCCGAACCGATGGCCGAACCGATCCCTAAACCAATCGCCCAACCCGTGGCCGCCCAGGAGCGGGAACCGGCCGCATCCGCTTGAGAGAGACCTGCCATGTCTGACCGCTTGATCTATTTGGATAACAACGCAACCACGGCCACCGATCCGGCTGTGCGCGAGGCGATGCTGCCTTACTTGAGCGAACTCTACGGCAATCCGTCGAGCGCCTACCGCTTGGGTCGCCGGGTCCATGAGGCCGTCGAAAACGCCCGCGCCCAGGTGGCCGCTTTGATCCATGCCGAACCCGAGCAGATCATTTTTACGAGTTGCGGCACCGAATCGAACAATACCGCCCTCCTCTCGGCCCTGGAACGAGACCGCGACCGTCAGCAAATTGTGACGACCAAGGTGGAGCACAGCGCCATCGTCAAACACGCCGAACGTCTCGCCCGCAAGGGTTACGAGATCCGATGGATCAAGGTCGACGCCCAAGGTCAAATCGACCCGGCTGACGTCAGGAAAGCGGTCACCGACGAAACCGCGATCGTCTCCATCATGCAGGCCAACAACGAGACGGGTGTCCTCTTTCCTGTCGAAGAATGCGCCGCCATCGCTGAAGCCGCCGGTGCGCTCTTTCACACGGACGCCGTGCAGGCGGTCGGCAAAGTGCCCGTCGACGTCGGGGCCGCTCCGATTCATTTTCTCAGTCTCTCCGGTCACAAGCTCCATGGCCCCAAAGGGGTGGCGGCACTTTACGTCCATCCCCGCATCGCCTTCACCAGCCTCCTGGTGGGGGGCGCTCAGGAGGGGGGACGCCGGGGTGGAACGGAAAATGTCGCCTCGATCGTGGCCTTGGGGAAGGCCGCCGAGCTGGCGCGGGAACGGATGCCGGTCGAAGGCCCCCGGGTCGCCGCGATGCGGGACACCTTCGAATCGGCCTTGCTGGCGGGGTTGCCGGGGGTCAAAATCAATGGGAGCCAAGCGGACCGGCTGCCGAACACCTCAAATCTCGTCTTTGAAGGAGTGGAGGGAGAGGCGCTCCTCATTTTGTTGGATGAAGCCGGGGTTTGCGCTTCGGCGGGTTCGGCTTGCACAACGGGGGCCTTGACCCCCTCGCATGTTTTGACCGCGATGGGCCTTTCCCCGGAGCAGGCGCGAAGTTCGGCCCGGTTTAGTTTTGGACGTTTGAATCCCGATGCCGACGCCCTCGACGCCGCAACCTGCGTGGTGCGGGCGGTGGAAAAACTCCGTTCAATGGCCGGCGACAGCCCGGTGGCGACCTATCTCACGGCGGCGGGGGCGGTGGGCTGAGGAGGGGGCGTTCGGCTCGGTAAAAGGCTTCGACCCCGCGAACGACGGCTTCCACGTATTCGTCGTAAAGATTGGGCACGAGTCGGCCATTGATCCGTTGCAGACCTGGGTAGTCACCGGCTTGGATGCGGGGATAATCGAGCACGCTATTCATCACATAGGGCTCCAGAAAAATGACCGGGGCGTCGAACAACCGGTTGGCCAGGAGGTTACGCGCCCAAAGATAACCGGCGTCGTCGAGCCGGAGCGCATTGGTGCCGGGGTAAGTGTAGGGCGGCAGCCGGGTGACATCGGCCATCGGAGCGATCATGGCCCGGGCCAGCGGCCCTTCGGTCTCGTGCTGCCGACTCAGGAGGCGGAGCACCATTTCAAAGCGGACATCTTCGAGCGCCAGCTCGCCTGCTTCGTAACAGCCGTTGATGAGCAGGTGCAGGTGATGACGCTCGATGAGGGTGGGAGCGGTGGGATCGCCCCAGGCTTCGGCATTGAAGTGCAGGCAGAGGACGAGGTCTGGACGGAGCTTCTTATTGATGAGATCGGCGCGCGCCCGGATCTCGCTGTTCCGATAAAAAAGGCCCTCCGCCTGCTTTCGCGTGGTGAATTCTCCGGCATGCCGCCCCGAGCGCCGCAACTGCTCGCGGGCCGTCGCTTCGAAATCGGCCGGGCGCCGGTCGGTCACCGGATCGGGGGAGTCGCGGGTCATTGAGACCGTGGCTCCGAGGGCTTCGAGCCGACTTTTTAACCGTTCGGCGACCACCAGAACCATGTCGCCTTCGCGCACCGGTTCCGCCTCGCCAATTTGGAACCAGCGCTCTTCCATTTTCGCCCATCCCCCGCCGAGATGACCGGGGTCGATGACGATTCGGAGCCCGGCGAGCGGGCGGGCGGGATCTTCGAGCGGGGGGAGTTCCGCGACCGTCCGCCAGGAGCGGGGTGGCATTCCCCTCGCTTCCGATGGGGGTTCACGGGAGAAGCGGAGGGTGTAAAATTCTCCGGGCCGGGTGGCGATGCGAGCGGCTTGGGAATCGATTTCGATGGTCGCTTTCCAAGCTTCGCGCGGGGCATAGTGTCTCTCTAAAAGTTGGCGAAATTCAGATTCGGAGATGGTTTCCTGGAAGGCATCGAGCCGAGACCAATCGGGCGAGCTGGCCAGCGGACTGAGGGCGGGCGGGGCCGGTTCGGTCGCGGAAAGGCTGCTGCACAAGAGGATTGCCAAACCGAGGCCGAATGCCGGAGCATAGCCGCACCTTCTTATGCTCCGTCTCCTGTTCCTCGGCGATATCATTGGCGAACCCGGCCGCTCTGCGGTCATTGCCGAGCTGCCGAAACTCAAGAAGGATTGGGAAATCGATTTCATCGTCGTCAATGGAGAGAATACCGCAGGCGGACGGGGAATCACCCCGAAGATCGCGATTGATCTCATGCGGGCCGGTGCGGCGGTGATTACGACGGGAGACCATATTTGGGATCAAAAGGAGATCGCCAGTTACATTGCGACGGAACCGCGGTTGTTGCGCCCCATCAACTATCCGGAGGGCGCACCCGGACAGGGAAGCATCGTGTTGGACACCCTCAAAGGGCCGGTCGGCGTCATCAATGTGCAGGGCCGGACCTTTACGTTGCCCGCTTTGGAAAATCCGTTTCTCCGGATTCAAGCTGAAGTCGAACGGTTGCGGGAAGAAACGCGGGTGATTTTCGTCGATGTGCATGCGGAAACCACGAGCGAAAAAATTGCCATGGGCCGCTTTTTGGATGGCCGAGTCTCCGCGGTGGTCGGCACCCACACCCATGTGCAGACGGCGGATGAACAAATTTTTCCAGGGGGCACGGCCTTTCTCTGCGACGCCGGGATGTGCGGCCCGGACGCTTCGATTTTAGGCCGGAAAATCGAGCCGATTGTGAGCCGGTTTGTGACCAGCCTGCCGGTCGCCTTTCCCGTGGCTGGCGGGCCGGTCACCCTGCACGGGGCCCTCATTGACATCGACGAAACGACCGGATGCGCCACGGCGATTCGGCGGGTGAACCATCCATGTCCTGAGGAGGCGGAGACGGCTTGAGCGAGGAACCTGAACGGGTCCCCCTCCTGGATGCCACCGGGATTGAACGGGCCATCCGCCGGATGGCAGCCGCTCTCGCCGAGGAGCATCGGGATCTCTCCCGACTTGCCGTGATCGGGATCCCAACGCGCGGCGTGGAGTTGGCCCGCCGCCTAGTCCGCTGCATAGAGGAAGCCGAAGGGGTGAAACCGGGGTTTGGCACGGTGGATGTGGCGATGCATCGCGATGATTATTCGACCCGCCCACCCGCCTCGCCCATGGCCGTGTCCAATCTGCCCCTCCCTTTGGAGGGCAAAGAACTGGTCTTGGTCGATGATGTGCTCTTCACCGGACGGACGGTGCGCGCCGCTCTGGATGCCCTCTCGACCTATGGCCGACCTGACCGCGTGCAGCTTGCCGTCCTCGTTGACCGTGGTCACCGCGAGTTACCGATCCAGCCCGATCATGCCGGCACCACCCTGACCACCGCCCGACAGGAAAAAATTCGGGTGCGATTTGCCAACCTGGACGACGTCCCGGCGGATGGCGTTTGGCTGGTCCGCCCCCGATCCCATTCCGTATGACTCCTTCCACCCTTTGGCACCGCAAAGATTTGACCGGACTCTTTGATCTCTCCCCCGATGAGATCACCCACATTCTGGATACAGCGGCCGCCTTTAAAGAGGTGGGATCGCGCACGATCAAGAAGGTGCCTGCCTTGCGGGGGAAGACCTTGGTTAATCTCTTCGTCGAGCCGAGCACCCGCACCCGCACCTCATTTGAATTGGCCGCTGAACGGCTCAGCGCCGATGTGATCAACCTCAGCGGGGAAGCTTCCAGTTTGACCAAGGGCGAGACACTCAAGGACACCGCCCTCAACCTCCAGGCCCTGCATTGCGACGGCATCGTCATCCGCCACAGCGCCGCCGGAGCCGCCCGCTTTCTCGCCGAACGCCTGGAGGGCAGTGTGATCAACGCCGGCGACGGAGCCCACGAACACCCTACCCAGGCGCTCCTCGATGTTTTCACCATCCGCGAACGGCTCGGTCGGGTGGCGGGTGTGCGGGTCTTGATCGTAGGCGATATCCTTTTTAGTCGCGTGGCCCGGTCCAACATCTGGGCGCTCCAAAAACTCGGGGCTGAGGTCACCCTCGTCGGCCCCAGCACCCTGGTCCCCCGCACCTTCGAGGAAATCGGAGTCCGGGTCTCACGCGACCTGGATGCCGTCCTGCCCGAAGCCGATGTCATCAATCTGCTCCGCATTCAACACGAGCGGCAGCAAAAACAGTATTTTCCTGGGCTCGGCGAATACACGGCGCTCTTCGGCCTGACCAAACAACGGGCGGAAAAACTTCGCCCGGAATGTCTCATCATGCATCCCGGCCCCATTAACCGGGGCGTTGAAATCGACAGCGAAGTCGCCGACAGCGCCCAAAGCGTTATTCTGGAGCAGGTCACTAACGGTCTCGCTGTCCGGATGGCGGTCCTCTTTCTTTGCATCACCGCCGGAGGAAACGCTGCCGCATCATGAATCGTCTCTTTTTACAAAATGGTCGACTCCTCGACCCCGGACAGGCGCTTGACCAAACGGGCACCCTCTTGGTCGAAGGGGGGCGCATCGCAGCGATCGATCCTGTCGAAACCCCGAGGCCCGACGACGAAATCATCGATTGCACGGGCCTCCTGATCGCCCCCGGCTTTATTGATCTCCACGTCCACCTCCGGGAACCCGGTCAGTCCGCGAAAGAGACCATCGAAACGGGCACGGCCGCTGCCGCTGCCGGTGGATTTACCACGGTGGTCTGCATGCCGAACACCAACCCGACCATCGACAGCCCCGCCACGGTCGCCTGGATCCGCGAGCGGGCCGCCGCCAAAGCGTGCGTGCGGGTCGAGGTGGCGGGAGCGCTCTCGAAAGGAATCGCAGGAGACGAACTCGCCCCGATCGGTTCCATGGCCAAAGCCGGCGTCGTCGCCCTCACCGATGACGGGCATTGTATCCAAAACCACGAGCTCATGCGTCGCGCCGTCGAATACGCCCGCATGTTCGACCTCGCCATCCTCGACCATTGCCAGGATTACAACCTTGTCGGCAACGGGGTGATGCATGAGGGATATTGGTCCACCGTCCTAGGTCTTCCCGGCTGGCCTGCGATGGGGGAGGAAATTATCGTGATGCGCAACATCCTCCTCGCCGACACCCTCGGGCACCGAATCCACTGCCAACACCTCACCTCAGGCGGCAGCGTGCCCCTCCTTCGGGAGGCCCGTCGGCGGGGGGTCCCGATCAGCGGAGAAATTTGCCCGCACCATATCGCCCTCACCGATGCCGAGCTGCGCCGGTTCGATACCCATTACAAAATGAACCCCCCGCTCCGCACCGAACGGGACGTGCAAACCCTCATCGAAGGGGTGGCTGACGGCACGATCACCATCCTGGCCAGCGATCACGCCCCCCATTGCGGTTACGAAAAAGAGGTCGAATTCATCCTCGCCCCCTTCGGCATTCTCGGCCTCGAAACCGAGGTGGGCCTCTTCGCTAAAACACTTGTGCATCAGGAAAAAGCCATCGATTGGCCGCAGTTCGTCGCCATGTTTACCACCGAACCAGCCCGGCTCCTCAATCTGCCAGCCGGCACCCTGCTGCCTGGGCGGCCCGCCGATATCACCCTTCTCGACCCGGACCGCGAGTGGGTTTACCATGTTGAACAAACCCGGTCGCGCTCTCGCAACACCCCCTTCGATGGGTGGGAACTCAAAGGCCGCGCCGTCCGCACGATTATCGATGGTCGCACGGTCTGGAGCTGCTGATTTCTCAGCGATTTTGCCGGATCGCCCCGTCACTCCCCCGTCGGCACCCGCCCGACCCACCAACGTCCCCCAAATTGACGCCATTCCAACTGCGGAAGCGGTGGCGTCTCTTTCCTCGTCAACTCCATCACCAGCCGGTCGTTTGGTCCCATCCGATTGACCCAATCCATCATGGTGCGCATGTCGTCGCTCTCCAGGATGCGCCGATAAATCGCCAGATCGTCCGGCCGCATCAGACCCGGTTCGAACCCCAGCACGAACCGCCATTCGTTGCGCGGGTAGGCGTGCATCAGTTCGTAAAAAGTCGCCATCTGCGGGTTGTAAACCACGCCTCCCTCCCCAGGTAACCACGCCTCAGCCCCCTCAAACCAGTGGCGGACCAGGGTGGTCTTGCCGGTCTGCGTCGTCCAACGCGCGTCCGCATCCACGGTCACTTGCAAAAACAAAACCCCTGCTAAAAAGCCGCCCACCATCAACCGCTGCAGCGGAGGACGCACCACCCACCGTTCCCAAGCCGGTTCCAGCATCTGCACCATCCAAACCATCATCGCGGCCACCCCCCAATCGACCCAAAACCGCATGTTCTGAAATGACCCCGCCCACCCCAGCAACATCATCACAAAAGTTGGCATTTGCAGCAACGGAGGGATGCCGCCCCCTGCCAAGTGCCGGATGAAAATCACCGCGACGACCGTGCCGATGCTGACCGGATAGCCGTGGCCGGGTTGAAACTCCGAAACCATGAGATTCCCCGGCAGCCCCCCGGCTAAGGCCAGCTGCAAATGCCGCACTTGATCACCCAGAAAGGCAAAAAGATCGCCCGCCAAAATGCCGGCGATCAATACGCCGCCCACCCAGCAGCCAGCCACCTCCCAACCGGTCCGCCATTCCCGGCACAAAAAAAAGGCGAGGACCAGCAGGAGCCACAAATACCACCCCCCATGCATCCAGGCCGCCAGAGCGAACCCGGCCACTCCCAGCGTCACCCGCACCCAGCGGGCCGGAGCTGGCTGACGCGTCCAGAGAAAGAGCAGGGTGACCACCACGGCCATCGAAAGAAGGAAGGGGCGCCCCAGCATGAGCCGCCCGATCCAAAGGCTGAATGGGAAGACCACCACCAACACCGCCAGCCAAAGCTCCGGGCGTCGCACCCATGGTAGGCCGGACGCTGCCACAAGAAAAAACAGAGCCACCACGGAAAAAACCATCAGCCCCTCCTGATCCCAGCCGCACAGCCTGTGAAG
>CAZSPO010000167.1:0-524 GCA_964608775.1 uncultured Chthoniobacterales bacterium
TCTCCTTTTTGGGCGGGACCGTGGCAGGGCGCGGCATGGAAATCATCGGGATGCCCCGAATGCGGGTGGGGGGGCGTTATTTACTTTTTACGCGGGAAAATGAAGAGGGAGCCATCATGCCTTTGGCAGGCGGGCCAGCCGGTTTGCTGCGGGTGTTGCGGTCGGCGGAAGGGCGGGATTTATTGCAAACAGCAGCGGGAACTCCCCTGGGGTCACCGCATCAGACCGGGCGGCAGTCCGAGCGATGTCAGTGGAGGAACTTGCGACGTGGATCAAGAAAACGCGCGCTGCGCAGGAGGGCTCACGATGAAGAGGCAACGACCCATTCGGACGTCGGGCGGGTGGCGAAAGGCCTGGGTGCATGGGGCGGTGGCTGTGGCCATCATGTTGGCGATGGTCGAAGGGGTGCGCGGCTTCGCACTCTTGAGCTCCCGTTGGTCGGCGAATTCTTCCATCGTGGTGCATTTGCTCCTGGGAAATCCGGGGGGGACTTTGATCGATGGCAACACTTCGTGGGACCGGGT
>CAZSPO010000167.1:534-7794 GCA_964608775.1 uncultured Chthoniobacterales bacterium
GGGTGGTCGAGGGGGCGCTCGCGACTTGGAACGAGCAGTTGGGCAGCGGCGTCGCCTTCCGCATCGCCAGCCCGCCGCTCAGTGGCATTCGAAGCGGCGACGGTCGGAACAGCTCGGCTTTTACGACGACGGTGGATGGCCGTCCGTTTGGTGGCGCCATTGCTATAGCGCGCCGGATTTTTGTTGGAGAGTTCAACACCGAGGTGGATGTCTTCTTTAACGTGAACGACTCCTGGAATTCCTACCGCGGCCCGACTAGGCGGGCTGATGGCGGGGGCTCTTTGCTCGACTTGCGGCGAGTGGCGCTCCATGAATTCGGCCACACATTGGGGTTGGGCCATCCGGACGAAGCCGGGCAATCGGTGACGGCTGTCATGAATTCAGTCGTCAGTGTGGATGGCTTGCGAAGCGATGACATTGCCGGGATTCAAGCTTTGTATGGGCAGCCGACTAATCCGCCGCCCAATCCGGAGCCGACCCCTGCCCCGGCTCCCACTCCGACGGGCAGTGGCAAGCTCGTGAATCTCTCGACCCGGCTTCGGGTGCAAACCGGCGACCAAGTGGGCATTGGCGGGTTCATCGTGCGGGGGGAGACGAACAAACGGGTCATCGTCCGAGCGATTGGTCCGAGCTTGGCGAACGCCAATCCGCCCGTGCAAGGCGCTCTCGCGGATCCCACCCTGGAATTGGTTGGCCCAGGCGGCCCCATCGCGACGAACGACGATTGGCAATCCACCAATCCAAACGAGATCGCCGCCACGGGTATTCCCCCCTCCAATGCGTTGGAATCAGCGATCCTCGCGGATTTGGCTCCCGGCAATTACACCGCCATTATTCGCGGGTTCAACGATCGGCAAGGGGTCGGGTTAGTCGAAATTTTTGACCTGGATACGACATCCGAATCGGCCCTGGTGAATATCTCGACGCGCGGGCAGGTTGGCACGGGGGACAACGTGATGATTGGCGGTTTCATTTTGCAAGGGACCGAACCGCGTCGGGTGGTGATTCGGGCGATCGGCCCTAGCCTGGCAAATGCCGCCACGCCGGTGGCGGGAGCTCTGGCCGATCCGACGCTTGAGCTGCTCTCGGGTTCGACCGCCCTCGCCTTCAACGACGATTGGCAGACGACTTCAGACCTGCAAACATTGTTTGATAACGAAGTGGCTCCCACGGATGGGCGCGAATCCGCCTTGTCCGTCACTCTCGATCCCGGGGCTTACACCGTGATTGTGCGAGGGGCTGGCGGGAGCACCGGGGTGGCTTTGGTCGAAGTTTTCGCCCTTGATTGAGGGTCAAATTTGAGGGTCAAATTTGAGACGGTTGATCGATGGACTCACGAATTTCTCCCAGGGAAGTCGACGCCTGATCCGCCTCGTTCAACCAGGGTGCGACCGCCTTTCTTAGGTTCGCTAACATCCCGACCACCCAAGAATGAGATCACTGGGTGGGGCGGCGAACGCCTGAGGTTTTAAAACCGGATCCGTTCCACTTGGTTTTCCGGAAACCAAACCTGCCGACCATCATCGAGCTTGGCGTAAACCCAGCCATCTCGTTCCGCGAGAATTTTGATGGGTGAGCCGGGGGGGGCTTTACCGGCGTCGGAGCCCGTCTCGGCAGGAGCGGTTCGGGCTGTGGCGTCGCGGGCGGTGACCAGAGCAAGGTCGGGGCCGGTGAGGGTTTCCCATTGGCGGAAGAGGGCGGCGGCGCTCAGACCGGCCCAAAGAAGGCCGAGACAGGCGATGACCGTTTTCCAACTGCGGTGGCGGGGCCAGGCGAGGGAGGCGAGGGCGAAGACGGCGATCCAAAATGCGGCGGCCCCGGTCCACGCCGCCAACCGGTCCCCCAACCGAATCGCCCACCAAGTAGGAGGATCCCAATCGGGCAGGGCGAGCGTGCGCCGGAGATGCAGGAGCGCGCGGTCGGCTGCTGCATGGCCGGGGTCCAGGAGGAGGGCGCGTTCGTAAGAGGCGAGGGCTTGGCCCGGTTCGTTGAGGCGGAACTGGGTGTTGCCCAGGTTGTAATAGAGATTGGCGCTGTGGATCCCGGAGGTCGTGAGTTCATTCAGCAGCGTTTGGGACCGGGCATAATCCCCCGCCTCATAGGCTTCCACCGCCTGTTGAAAGGTGGCGCTGGCTTCGGGGGAGGAGGCGAAAGCGAGGGGGCTGCCGAGGAGCAGCAGAAGCGAGAGGGCAAGGAAAAGCCGGGTCGATTTCAAGATTGGCCCTCCGTCTTGCGGGTGGCTTGTTCAAGTTGGCGAATCACGCCGAGGGCAAAGTCACGGGTGGCGGCCGACCAGCTCCCACCGGTTTCGCCGGGGGTGTATCGGAGGCGTTCGTGAGTATCGAGCAGCGCCTGGGCTTGTTGAATGGACTCAGCGGAAAGCTCAGGGCGGGAAGCAAGCAGATCGCGGAGTGAATCAAACGCGCCAGGGGCAAGGAGCAGCTGGAGAAGCCCTTCGAATGCTTCGGTGCCGCGTTGTTCGTCCTTGGCGGTGCGCAGTTGGTGCATGCCATGACGCAACGCCCGGCGGTAAGCGATTGCCTCGGCATTCCGGGTGCGGAACGACCGGACCCCGCCCCAGGTGAGAAGGCCAAGGAGGAGGAGGGCAGGGGCGGCATTGGCGGAAAGGTAAAGCGGCGTTTCTAACGTCGAGATGGATTGGCGGGCGAGGGACCCAAGGGTTGTCGCCAGGGGCGGGATATCGTCGGGAGGCACCTCCAATTCCTCCTCGGGCGTCGGCTCAGGGCTGGGGGTGGCGCGGGTGAGTGAGGCAGGAGCCCCATCGCGGCGACCGATGATTTCCACGGGGAACGGCGGCGTTTCTCGCGTGATATATTCGGCTTTGTCGGGATCGAAATAAACGAATTTAGCCGGGGGCAACGAGGTGGTCGGCTCGCTCGGGACCATCACCGTTTCGAAGCTTTTTACCCCATTCATCCCGATGGGATCGGCTGCTTGAAATGATTCGGATGGCGGATAAGCCCGCCAGATGGGGGACGCCTCGATCACCGGCGCGCTCACCCGGTCGAAATTGCCTCGGCCCCGGATTTGGTGGGTCACCGAGATCGGTTCACCCGCTTCCCCTTCCCGGGGTTGGACAGAAGAGGCGAGGGTGAAATCGCCGACGGCTCCGGCGAATTCTGGCGGACGATTTTCTTCGGGCAAGGCCAGGATTTCTAGCTTGCGACTGTCGGTGGAGACGGTTTCTCGGCGGGTATCCATCATCATGCCGCCGAATGGCATGCCGCCGAACGGGCTGTCATCCCCGAAAAAATCGTCCAAAGGCGAGCGGAACCGGGGTTGGCGGGAGGGGGTTTGGATGACGACCTGTTGGGTGATCGGGCCGAGCTCGATCGGGCCGGGGCGCACCCCGGCGATCGCCGTGCGGTAAGTGATCACGTTGTAAAGTTCCCCTTCGACAATTTCTTGGGTGATGTCGGGTTCAGCTAGTTTTTGGGCGGTGTAACCTTCGCCGGAAATGATGGGAGGCTGCTCGGGTTGGAAATTGATTTGGCGATTGTAATAAAACCGGATGTCCACCGGGATCAGTTCCCCAACGTAAGCGCGGCTTTTTGGGACTGAAATTTCGGCGAAAAAGAGCGACTTTTGATTTTGGGGCGCGGCGGTTGGTGGGGCGGAGACGATTTCCAGTTCCAGTTTCGGGGTTTGAAACGGGCGATCCTCTGCGGTGATCACGATGGAGGGGATGGTGTAACGGCCCGGTTTTTCGCCCACGATGGTGTAAGTGACGATCACTTCCACCCGCGCTTGCAGGTTGACGATTGATTGACGGAGTTGGCGACCGGTCAATTGAATCGAGAGCCCATCTACCGACGGGGGCGGGGGTGGTTCGACCTTGGTGGTGCCTTCGATGGTGACCCGAAGGCTCACGGGATCGCCCACTTGGGCGGTGCTGCGGGAGAGGCTGGCGCTGCCGCCGATTTCTGCGGACACCGCTCCCGCAGAAAGCGTGAGCAGAGCGGCCACCACGGCAGCCAAACGACGGGGTTGGGCCAGTCTACCAATCCCGGGTGACGGGGGAGCGGTTGCGATTGTTATCATAGAGAAACACCGTGTCATCTTCCCCTTTCAGGGCGTTTAGGAGGGCGCGAGCTTCGGCTTCGGAAAGCTGGCCTCCCCGTTCGACCCTCGATTCGGGGCCTTCTTTGGACGTTTCGGGTGGGCCTCCCTGTTCGCGTGCCTGCAAATCGCCTTCGGGCCGTTCTCCCTCGCCTTGATCGACCGACTCGGGCACGGGAGGCGGCTCGCCTTGCTGGTCGGCATTGGGTTGGCCTTGTTTAGAGGGATCACCTGGGTCTTGGCGCGTGTCGTCGGACGGATTTTCATCGCCCGGTTTGGGACGGCCATCTTGGGGTTGCTCGTCCTGGCCTTGGCCGGATTCCGATGGATCGGCGGGGTCCGGTTCGGGCTGATCTTGAGGTTCGTTTTGCCCCCCTTCCTCGTCCTGTTGTTCGGGACGATCTTGCGGCTGATTTTCGCCGGACTCAGTTCCTTCCTGAGGTTGATCGGCGTTTTTGCCCTGGTCCTGACTCTGGCCTTTTTGATCTTGCGGATCGTTTTTCTGTTGATTCTTTGCGTCTTGAGGTTGGTTTTGCTCGCCTTCCTGCGGTTGGTTTTGCGGCTGAGGATCTTGACCTTCCTGGGAAGGTTGATCCTGTTTTTGCTGATCCTGCTGCGATTGATCCTCTTGGTCTTGGTTGGGTTCCTGCTGGTTTTGTTGCTGTTGCTGCTGCTGCTGTTGTTGTTCCTCTTCTTTTTCGAGTTCGGCCAGCAGGCGAGTGACGAGTTCGCGGTTGTAAGTCGCGTCGGGATCGTCCGGTTTTTGTTCGAGCACTTTGTCGTATTGCGTGATCGCCTCGCGCCAGTGCGCCTTGCGGTCGGCGTCCTCTTTCGCGGCCTGGCCTTTTCGGAAGAGGGTGTTGCCGAGATTATAACGACTGGCGGTTTGCAGGGCATCGTCGTCACTCGCTAGAGCCGCTCCGAACTCGGCGAGGGCGCGGTCGAATTGACCGGCCTTGTAAGCGGCGCTCCCGGCGTTAAAGCTCCATTCGGGCCGTTGCGAATCGGCCTCTCCCTGGCGGGCGAAAGCTTCGAGGGCCTCGGGGAATTTGCCTTCTTGATAGAGTGACAACCCATCCGAGGGGGGGGCTTGTGCCGCAGGAGCCGGGTGGCTGACGGCAAAGGTGAAGAGGCATGCCAAACCAAGGGTGGCGGTGTGCGGGGTGCGGCGGCGGCGTTCGCTCAACATATACCAAGCAAACAACAGAAAGAGGGCAACGCCAAGTGGCCATTGGTAGCGTTCGAGCGGGAGGCGTTGGCTGCCGGTTTCGCCGGTGGCTTCGGCCATTTGTTCCAGACCACGACGGATCAACTCCGGAATGGCGTCCGGGCTGAGTCGGAGGTAAAAACCGTCCCCGGCCTGAGCGATTTCGCGGAGTCGATTTTCGTCGAGTCGTGAGCGGACTGGATTGCCGCTATTATCGCGGACGTAATCGTAGCCGCCATCGGGCCGGGGCACCCGGATTTCAGCGCCCTCCGGGGAGCCGACTCCGATGGTATAAATCCGCACGCCTTTGGCAGCGGCTTCTTTTGCGGCGAGTAAGCCGTCGGCATCCAGTTCCTCGCCATCGGTCAGAAGCACGAGGGCGCGGTCGGCTCCTTCGGCTTTGCCAAAGGCTTGCAGAGCCACCTGGATGGCGGCGGCTAGGTTGGTGCCGCCTCGGGGAATGACCTCGGTGTCGAGTTCCTGCAAGGCATTGGAGACGGCCGCATGATCCAGGGTGAGGGGCGCTTGGAGAAAGGCGCTACCGGCGAAGGCGATCAGCCCGAATCGGTCGCCGGGCAGGTCGTCGAGGAGATCTTGCACCGCGAGTTTGGCGCGCAGCAAACGGGTGGGGGTCACATCCTGGGCGAGCATACTTTTGGAAACATCGACCGCGATGAGAATATCCCGACCGCTCTCCATGACCTCGCGGGTTTCAAAGCCGCCCCGCGGTTTGGCGAGGGCGAAAAGGAGCGCGGCAATCGCGGCGATCATGAGGACTTGCCGGGCGATCCGGACGCCAAGGTGGACCGTCTCAACCAGGAGCGGCTGGAGTCTTTCGGGGATAAATCGGGACAAGGCGACGCGGGAACGGCGGTGGCCCCACCAAAAGAGGAGGGCCACGAACGGGAGGCTGAGAAGCCCCCAAAGCCATTCTGGGGCACCGAAGGAGAGGGTCATGGGAAGCGTTTGAGCCAAGTTTCGCGAAGGAGCAGGTGAAGACCGAGCAGGGCGAGGCCGGGGAGGAGCCACCAAGCGAAAAGTTCGGTGGTTTCTTTAAAGACTTGGACTTTCGACTCGGTCTTTTCCAATTGATCAATTTCTTCGAAGATCCCGACGAGGCTCGACATGTCGGTGGCACGAAAATATTTGCCCCCCGTGATTTCCGCGATTTTTTGGAGGGTCTCCTCATCAAACTCCGTCGGGATATCGCGGTAGATGGGACGACCGAACGGGTCGGGGCCAACCGGGTAGGGGGCCATTCCGTAAGAACCGGTGCCGATGGTGTAGATTTTCATCCCGAGGGCAGCGGCGGCTTCGGCGGCGGTGGCGGGCGGGACTTTGCCGCTGTTATTCTCGCCATCGGTCAGCAGGACGATCACCTTCGACTTGGCGTCGCGATCTTTGAGCCGGTTGGCGGAGGAGGCGATGGCGGAGCCGATGGCCGTGCCATCTTCTACGAGGCCGATTTCGATGCGGGCGAGGTTTTTCAAAAGCCAATCATGGTCGAGCGTGAGAGGGCTGACCAGGTAAGGGCGGCCGGCGAAGGCGACGATGCCGATCCGGTCGTTTGGGCGTTCCTCGATAAATTGTTTGGTGACATCTTTGACGGCGACCAGGCGGTTGATGCGCTGGCGACCGATAAAAAAATCCTCAGCCAACATGGATCGGGAGACATCGAGCGCCATCATAATATCGATGCCACTGGCCTCCACTTGGGTGTAATCGCCGGTCCGTTGGGGGCGAGCCATGGCGATGACGAGACAGAACCACGTGAGGAAAAAGAGGCTGGCGAGCAGGGCTCCCGCGCGTGATTTGCTCAGCAGTCCGATGCCCCGAAAAATTTCGGTGGAAGAATACCGGACAGCCGGAGCCAGCCCGCGGCGACCGCGGAGGAGGGCCATGAGGGGGATGAGCAAGAGCAGCCAGAGCCAGGCGGGCTGGGCGAGGGAGTAAGGGCCCCAGAGCGTCATGCG
>CAZSPO010000168.1:0-1422 GCA_964608775.1 uncultured Chthoniobacterales bacterium
GGGAAGACAAACAGAGGGCGCAACCCTTCCGCCGCCGGTTTGCCCGACGCCCGGCGAAGGGCCGCAGCGGCTTGCGCTGGGGTGGTCGCCGCCACCGCCAGCCGGTGGGAGAAAACCGCCCGACCTTCCTGCAAGGTCCCCGCCACATCGGCCAATCCGATCTCAGGACGGGCTTCCAAACAGCCCGCCAATTGTTCAGCTGCCGTTTTCAGAGCGGCAGGCGTCCGGGCGGAAAGCGGGAGCAACCAAGCCCCGGCCGGGTCGACCGACCGGGGCGGAAGCGGGGGCGGTTCTTCCACGATCAGATGGACATTCGTCCCCCCGACCCCCAGCGACGTCACTCCGGCGATGCGCGGTTTTTCCCCGCGCGGCCAAGGGGTCAACGCCGCGACCGGGGTAAAAGGGGTTCCGGAAAAACCGATGCGCGGATTGGGTGCGCGAAAGTGCAGAAGCGGCGGGATGGTTTCGTGGTCGAACTGCAAAAGCACTTTGATCAACCCAATCACCCCGGCCGCCGCGTCGAGATGGCCGATGTTCGGTTTCGCCGTGCCAATCCCGCAGAAGCCGTTTCGTTCCTCGCCCGCTTCGCGATAAGCCCGGGTCAATGCCGCCACTTCCACCGGATCCCCCATCGGGGTGCCGGTGCCATGCGCTTCGATGTATTGAATCTCCTCCGGACGCACCTCGGCAGCCGCCAGGGCCATGCGAATGACTTCCGCCTGCCCCTCCGGACTCGGCGCGGCGAACCCAACCTTTCTCGAACCATCGTTGTTAACCGCCGTGCCCCGGATCACCCCAAGAATCCGATCCCCCGCCGCCACCGCCTCGTCGAGTCGACGCAAAAGCACGCAACCCGCTCCATGACCGAACACGGTGCCGTTTGCGTCCGCATCAAAGCTCCGGCAAACCCCGTCTTCCGACATCATCCCGCCGCTCGTGACCGGGTAATCGCGTTCTTGAGGAAACGTGATCGAAACGCCCCCGGCGAGGGCGAAGTCGCATTGAAACGCCAACAGACTTTCGCACGCCTGGGCCACGGCCACGAGCGAGCTGGAACAGGCGGTCTGCACGGTGACAGCCGGCCCCCGCAGATCGAGCCGGTAAGCCACTCGGAGCGCCAGGTAATCTTTGTCGTTCCCAGTGTGGACCCCGTATTCGCCCGACTGATAAATCCCGGCGAACCGCCTCGCAAAAGCGGGGTCGCGCCCGAAGTAATCAATCAGGTAAGTGTCAAAGCTCGATCCGGCATAGACCCCGACCATCCCGCCGCACCGGCCCGGATCGCGTCCGGCTTGTTCAAAGGCTTCCCAGGCGCATTCCAAAAACAACCGCTGCTGCGGATCCATCTCCTCGGCTTCCCGTCGGCCGATGCCAAAAAATGCTGCGTCAAAATGATCCGGTTTTTCCAACACCCCCCGGGCT
>CAZSPO010000168.1:1432-7710 GCA_964608775.1 uncultured Chthoniobacterales bacterium
CCGCCAGCGGACCGAGTCGTTGCTTTAAAGCTTCGGGAGCGAACCGGGTGACGCTATCCACGCCAGCCACCAAGTTGCGCCAGAAGGTTTCCGGCTCGTCCGCCCCGGGCACGCGCAACGCCGCGCCGATGACAGCGATCCCTTGGAGGTTGTGATCGGTCTCCATGGATTAGTTGACGGCAGCCCTTCCCCGGCGCCGGAGGTGCAATTCGCGACGGCGGTCAACCCGCTCTTCCAACCCTGTAGCTGCCTGTTCCCCGGCTTTCTCACAATGCGCGGCCAAGGCGCGCACGGTCGGAAATCCAAAGAGCATGGGGATGTCCGGGACCGGGTTCACCAAGGATTCGAGCCGGGTGTGCAGCCGGACCATCCCCAGTGAGTCGGCGCCAAATTCAAAAAACGGATCGTCGATCCCGAAGGTTTCGAGCTGCAATTCCTCCGCCCAAAATTCGCACAAAGCTGCCTCCAACGGCGTCCGCGGCGGCACCAGCTCGGTCGCTCCGGATGGACGTTCCTTCGAGGGCGGGGGCAGCGCTTTGCGGTCGAGTTTCCCACTTGGATTCAAGGGAAAGGCCGACATTGGCACGAAACGGGCGGGCACCATGTAATCGGGCAGTCGCCCTTCCAAAAAGTGCCGCAATGCGACGGTGTCCGGCAGACTCTCGGGCTCCCCAGCCGTCGGCAACAGGTAGGCCACCAGTCGTGTCTCCCCACCCGGCACTATGTGGGGAATAACGGCCGCCTGGGAAACCGCCGGGTGGGTGGCAAGCACCGCTTCGATTTCCCCAGGCTCGATTCGGAATCCTCGGATTTTCACCTGACCATCGAGTCGGCCCAAACAGACAAAGCCGCCATCGGCCAACCGCCGGGCGCGATCGCCGGTCCGGTAAGCCTGGGCACCTGGCTCCCCTCCGAAAACGTCCGGAATGAACCGTTCCGCCGTTAGCTCAGGCCGTGCGTGATAACCGGTCGCCACCTGCGGCCCGCAGATTAGCAACTCCCCTTCCTCCCCTGCCCCACACGGGTGGAGCGATTCGTCGAGCACCTCTAAATGCAGTCCGGGAAAAGGAGGCCCGATCGGAACCGGATCCGCCTTCTCCTCCGGAGAAATGGGGTAGTGGGTGACCGCCATCGCCGCCTCGGCCGGGCCGTAACAATTGTGCAAATGCGAACGGAACCGGGAGTAAAACCGCCGGACCAAAGCAAGCGTGCAGATTTCACCGCACAACACCACGTCACGCAAAGTCGGTTGGGGTGCGGCCGTTGTTTCGTTTAAAAAAAGATTCAGCAGGGAAGGGACGAAGAGCGCCCAAACCACCCGTTCCTGTCGCATCAATTCGGCGAGATAGACCGGATCTTGCTGGCCCCCCGGTTTCGCCAGCACCAACCGTCCGCCGCCGCACAAAGGGAGAAACAGTTCCCAGACACAAAAATCGAAGCTGATCGGTGCCTTTTGGAGCACCCCATCGCCGGGTTGCAACGGAAACTGCCGGACGAGCCAGTCGATGGAATGCGCGATCGCCCGATGCGGCACCATCACCGCCTTGGGGGTGCCGGTGGAGCCTGAGGTGTAAATCCAATAGGCGGCCGATGCCGGGTCGGGCGAGCGTTCTTCCCAAACCGAGGAGGCGGGTTGAGGCGAGTCGAGCGAGAGAAGTTCGACCGGGCAGGGAGCTTCATTGGCCAGCTCCGCATGAGCCGAATCGGTCAGCACCCGGGCGGCTCCAGAATCGGTCAGCATAAAGCGGCGACGTTCGGCGGGGTAAGCCGGTTCGACGGGAAGGAAGGCCGCCCCCGCCCGAAGCACGCCAAGGACCGCGACGGGCAGAAGCCGTTCCCTTGGCAGCACCAGAGCCACCACGGACCCGGGGCCAACCCCGGCTTGCCGCAGGCCAATCGCTACCTGGCGACTAGCGAGCTCCAGTTCCCGCCAAGTGAGAACGCCATCCGCTGCCGTCACCGCGTTCAACTCCCCGAGCCGTGCGGCATGGGAGAGGAACGCGGTGGGAATCGGGAGGGGAGTTGAAAAAAACCGGGGGGAAATGGCCACGAAATTTAAGGAATCCGCAACAGAGAAAGCGATTCTCCAGAATAACGGTGCACACGGATAAACCAGTCAAGCGCAAAGGTTAATGGACCCGATTCGGGCGCATCTCCGGTTGGTGAAATCCGAATGGTTGATATGTCTCAAGCCCTGAGCCGAAGCGCAGCGGAGAGGCAGCCCCGCAGGGGTGAGCTCTGCTCAGCAACGGGCGTCACAGAGCCAACATCCAAAACCTTGCCTCAGTGAGGGCCATTCCGCCCTTCAGTCATCCTTTGCGCCTTTGTGAGAGTTTATTTCTTTTCAACGTCTCGCATAACGTCCCGCATAACCTGCCCCGGAAAGCTGGCGGTTGGGGGGCTTTAGCAGCCCGAGTGCCCGCTTGTAGGAGTTAGGTCGATGCACTCAACTTTATTTTTTTGCAGTAGCCAGCCCCGCCTTGTTCTGATTTGTCTCGCAATCCCGCTGCCCCTCCACTCCCTCGCCCGAAGAGCCGCGAACGGTTTTCATTGCCTCCAAATGTCTTGGAAAGTGAGGCCCCTTTCTTAGCGCGTGCGCGTTTGACTTTTTCCGCATTCCGCTTTCCCCTCTGTCACGCGATTGTCTTCCGGAGTGGAGGGCGGTCCAGACTTACCAAGATGCTTATCCGATTCATGGTCGCCATGCTGTGGCTCACTGGCCTGAGCCTGCAGGCTGGCGGGACCGCCTTGGCGAAGGACCGGGTGACCCTCGAATCGGGGGCGGTGATTGAGGCGACGGTCTTGCAGGAAAAGGCGGATCGGATCGATCTCGACCTCGGCCCCATGCTCCTCAGTCTCCCGCGCGAGGCGGTGAAAGCAATCCAACGCGCGGGTGAAGAGCCCCCTTCCCCCGAGACGACCCTGGCGGCTGCCCCGCTTCTCAATCCCGCTCGACCGGTCCTTTCGGTCCAGGAAAATGTGGCGCGTTGCGGTGGCGGCGTGGTGCAGGTGCGGAGCGCGACCGGCCTCGGCTCCGGCCTGATTATCAATGATCGCGGGCAGGTGGTGACCAATAACCATGTCGTGAGCGGCGAGCGGGAACTGATCGTCACGGTTTACCGCGACACCCCGGAAGGTTTGGAGCGGGTGGATTATTCCAATGTGCGCATTTTGGCGACGAGCCCCTTCTTTGACCTCGCCTTGCTCCAGATCGATGATCCGGAGGTGGGGGAATTGCCTGTCGTGCCGATTGGGGATTCCGAGGGGCTTGGGCAAGGTCAGCCGGTCTTCGCCATCGGCAGTCCTCTCGGGCTCGAGCGGACGGTTTCCCAAGGCATTATCAGCCTCCGCAACCGATTGATCGATGGCCGGGTTTACATTCAGACGACCGCCCAAATTAACCCGGGCAACTCGGGCGGCCCCTTGTTTAACCTTCGCGGAGAGGTGGTCGGGGTCAACAACATGAAGGCCGCACTCCCCGGGGTGGAGGGCCTCGGCTTTGCCATCCCTGCCAGCATTGTCCGTTTCTTTCTCGAAAACCGTGAGGCGTTCGCCTTTGATCCGCGCAATCCCAACGCCGGCTTCCGATACCCGTCGCCACCGGGAGCCCGCCCCCTCTCATTTCAAAAATGAAACTTCGCACGCCCCACCTGGCTCTCCTTTTTCTCTCTTTCCTCCCGCTCTCGGTCCGGGCGGAAAGCGTGGAAAACTGGCGATTGATCCTGCCGGATGCCGCTCTGATGCTTTACAGCCCGAACTTACCCGAAGCCCGCGCGGCCTGGGAAGCAGGGTCGCTCAACCAGCTTTATCAGGAAGCCCGTGTGCAACAGTTCCTTGCTCCCCTCCTCGAAGGGCAAGAAGACCAGCCGTGGCAGGCGTTTCTGGCCGAATGGGAGAAGTATCGGCTGGATGAAATGCTCGCCCTCTATGACGGGGCCTTTGCTTTCTCGGTCGAGATCGAGGGGAACTTTGACGAGGAAGAAATGCCGATGCCCCCGATGCTCTTCGCCGGGCCAGTATCAGACGAAACGACCTTTGCGTCGATCATGGACCGCCATCTCGCCCTGCTCCAAGCCGATGAGGATGAGAACGAGACGGAGGAAATGACGGAAGAATACCTGGGCGTGACCCTCCGGGTGCGGCGACAGCGGGATGAAGCCGGGGAGTGGCAGCCCTATGATGCGTGGGCCATTGCGGATGGGATTTCGTTGTATGGATACCCGGCCGAGTCCGTTCGCACCATGGTGGCGCGGTTGCAAAATCCGCCGGACGCCCCGGACTGGGCAGCCGACTGGCCGATTCATGTCGGGCGCATTGGGATGGGTAATTTTTTCTGTTTCCTTAACCTGCGGCCCTTCGAGGCGATGGTGCGGGAGGGGTTCATCACCGGGTTTGAACGGGGCACCGGCGGCAAGCAAGAGGTGGCCGACGCGGGTAAAATGTATGAAGCGATTGGGTTTGATGCGTTGCAATCCGTGGCGCTCTCGGTGGAGTTGGGTCCGAAGCGGTCTCAGGTCGGGCTGTCGGGAATCGTTACGGTCATGACCGGCGTTTGGAAGCTGGTCGCTTACACCGACGCCCCATTACCTCAACCGACCTTTGCCTCAGCGGAACCCCTGCGGAGCGGGGTGATGAGCTTCAGCTTTGGTCAGCTTTACGACGTATTTTTTGAGACGCTCCGGCAGGCCAGCCCGCAACTGGCCCAGGTGTTGGAGACGCAACTCGCCGGGGTGCAAGGTCAGTTGGGGGTCGACTTGCGCAAGGAGCTGTTTGGCGGGTTGGGCGACGGGATCTATTACAGCGAGACCTTCCGCCGTCAGGCCGGGCCGGTTGCCGCCGCCGACCTTTCGAGTTTGGAGACCGATCAGGTTTTCGCCTTTACCTTGCAGGATCAGACGGGGGTGGAGACGGCGATCAACACCTTGCGCAACGCCTTGGGGGGCGGGTTGCCACCCTTTGACACCCGCGAATTCCTTGGGGTCATGATTCATAGCTCGAAAGTGCAGCTCCCTGTCGCGGGGGAAGAGGCGGAGGGCGGGAGCGGCATGGTCTTCAGCTACGCGATCACCGATGGGTGGCTCTTTTTCGGGGTCGGCTCCGAAGGGGCTCTGGAGCGGGTGCTGACGGAAAAGCGGGATCCGGGTCCAACCATCTGGGAATTGCCGGAGGTCCGCGAGGCCTTTGCCGTGGGGCAACCTCCACCGCAAGCTCTTGAATACGCGAATATGGAACGGCTCACTCGGGTGCTCCTGCCGGCGTTGCGGGTGCATGCGGAACAATGGGAAGGCTTGGGGGATTATCTCGATTTGACCGCTTTTCCCGAGCCCGAGGTGGTGCTTCGCCATGTGGGAAGTGTGACAACCCGAACGTATTGGGGGGAAAACGGTTTCTCCATGCTCATGGACCTCCGCGGGGTCGAATGATGAGGCTGCTGCTTGTCGGGACCCTGCTCGCCTGCGGCTTGGCCGGGGCGATGGCTGAGGAGGGGGAAACCCCAGGGCTCCTCCGTTTTGACGGGCCGTTTATTCAGCCCTTGGATTGGAATACCAGCGGGCTTCGGCCGGTCGACATCGACGGGGACGGCCTCACCGATCTCGCCCTGATCAATGCCTCCCGCGCCGGGATGGATCTCCTTTTTCAACTGCCAGAAGGCCAGAGCCCGGAGGCCAACGCCCGCAGCCTGGGTGGCAACCGGTGGGAACCGATCCTCGCTGATGCCCGTTTCCGACGACAGACGGTGGTCACCGGCCAACCCGCTTACGCCCTCGTCGCGGCCGATCTGAATGGCGACGAGCGGATTGACCTCGCTTACACGACCTCGCGAGGGCGGTTGGTGTTGTTGTTTCAAACCGAGGAGGGTGACTGGACCGATTCGCGGGAAATTCAGCTCGGCAAAACTTTCGAATACCCCGGCACCTTGGAGGCTGGGGATTTGGATGGGGATGGGCGGCAAGATTTGGTGGTGCTGACGCCTAGCCGACTCGTGGTGCTCCCCCAGGGGGCCGATGCCGATTGGCAGACGAAAATCGAGCACGCCATCGATGGGGGTGAGCCGTTCCAACTCGCTGTGCACGATCTGAATGGCGACGGTCGCCCCGATATCAGCCATCTCGACGGAGCCGCCCCGGAACGTTGGCGGGTCCGGTGGCAAGGGGAGGCCGGTCAGTTCGGGGCGGAGGAAACCGTGGTGCTCCCCAGTGCGCCGGTTTTGGGCTCCTTTGTTTCGCTGCCCGGTGAGGCGGACCCGCCGGCTTTCGGTTGGATTCGAGAAGAAACGG